>JAFTEK010000178.1 GCA_017453705.1 Treponema sp. | reverse complement strand
GACAGGGAGCGTGGAACAACCATAAAGGACTGGCTTTCAAAATGCTCCTATACTCATAAGGTATATGAATCAGAGATAATTGCATTAGTACCTGTTGCAACGAATACTACTCATTGGAAGCAATTTGTATTCGGAGAGGCTGATTCTGTTTGTTTCTTATATGATACAAGGCTTCGTTTCTTGGTTAATGGAAGTACGGATAATAAAGGTGCTCCGATGGCATGTGCCATGATTTATTGGGGGGATGATATTTCAACTTTTGAAGCTGTTTTTCAAGAATTTGGTGCTGTATTGAGCTTGGAAAGGCTCAAAAAAACAAAATCAAAAACTTTTTCTCAAGAGCTTTTGTTGTTTGCATAAAAATCGCCTTACGCTGTATGCTTTTAACATCTACTTTTGGCGAGTCTGGAATTTCCCATAGAACAAATGTCCTTTTCGTGATATAATCGGTCTATGCTTAACCTCAATAACAAGACGGCTAACATCAAGCACGAGGTGCTGGTCAGGATAGCCCGGCTCCAGCTGGAAGGAAAGCTTGAGGAAGGGGTTCACTTTATCCCCCGCGAAATGGCTCCCCGCGACAGGCAGCCCATGAGATGCTGCATTTTCCATGACCGCGAAATCCTGAGGATGCGTGTCCTTGCACGGCTGGGTTTTTCTATAGAAAAGATTGACGAAGAACGCACCCTTGCTTCTTACGCAAAGGAGGCTCTGGAGAGGGAAAAACCGACATGGCCCATGTTGACCGTCTTGCACGAGGCTTGTAACGGTTGTGTCCGTTCCCATTATATGGTGACTAATGCCTGCCAAGCCTGCTATGCCCGCCCCTGCATGATGAACTGCCCCAAAAAGGCGATTTCGGTGGAGCGGAGGGCGGTTATAGACGAAAAGCTTTGCGTCAACTGCGGACGATGCCTTGACAACTGCCCCTACCATGCGATAATCAAGATACCTGTTCCCTGCGAGGAAGCCTGTCCTGTCGGGGCAATTTCCAAGGATGAGAACGGTCTGGAGACGATTGACTACCATAAGTGCATTTTCTGCGGCAACTGCATGAGGGAGTGCCCCTTTGGTGCGATGATGGACAAGAGCCAGCTTGTGGATGTGATACGCAAGATAATGGACGGAGGCAGGAAGGTTGTCGCCCTGTACGCCCCTTCCATTGCCAGCCAGTTTAAGTCGGATGCAAGCCAGCTGGAAAATGCCATGCTCGCCCTTGGTTTTGACAGGGTGTACGAGGTTGCCAGGGGAGCTGACATCTGCGCGCAAAAGGAAGCCCGTGAATTTGAGGAGAGGATGGCGCGTGGCGACAAGATGATGACGACCTCCTGCTGCTCGGCTTATGTCAGGGCGGTGAGAATCCATGTCCCGGAGCTTAAGGAATGTGTGTCCGAGACCCGCAGCCCCATGCACTACGCTGCCCAGCTCGCCCGCGAGGATGACCCTGAGTGCGTCACCGTCTTTATAGGCCCCTGCATTGCCAAGAGGAGGGAAGCCTTTGACGATGATGATGTGGATTATGTTCTTTCGGTGGAAGAGCTTTCCGCTTTTTTGGAGGCAAAGGATGTGGACATTGCGAGCATAAAGCCCAGCGAGCCTGATGAGACGGCAAGCCGATACGGACGCAACTTTGCCCAGAGCGGCGGGGTGCTGGAAGCCGTCAAGTCCAACCTGTCCGATTCTTCCATACTCCGTGAGGGCAGGATTAACGGCCTGAACAAGCAGGGCATGAACGCTCTCAAGAGGTTTGGTTTTATAAACAGCGGCAAGATTCCGACCCCTCCTGACTGCCCCAACTTGATAGAAGTCATGGCATGTGAGGGCGGCTGTATTGCAGGGCCTTCAGTAATAAGCGACATAAAAAGCTCGGCCGCCCAGCTTAAAAAGTACGTTGACTCTGCGGCAGGAACGGCCGGCTCGTGATTCAGACGGAAAAATTCTCCCCAAAGGCAGCGTGGACGGCCAGCATCTTGTCCGCTCTTCTTTTTGCTGCCGGAGTGTTCCTGCTCATCTTCTCACCTTCTCTTTCCGGGGACTTGCAGGGCTTTTTGGAGCAAAGGGTATTCCACAGGACTTTTGACGCGGACAGGTGGCTGCCTACGATAACTTCCCTTCTGTCATACCCGCTTTTTGTAGGTATACTGCTGGCCTCTATCCTGTATCCTAAGCTTGCACAAAGGAACAAAATCTTTCTCCTGTGCGTCTATGCGGCGGGTCTTCTTGTCATGCTTGCGGTCTGCTTTGTCTGCAACACTGACGGCTATATGGACTCGGACATGGGGGCGGAGATTGCGCTTGCGAAGGAGTGCTTTTTGAGCAAATCCTTCTGGCCTAGGAGCTGGTGCTATTCCACTGAGCTGAGAACCCTCAACACCCAGCTTATAAGCGCGCCACTCTTTGCTTTCACGGACAGCTGGCATCTGGTAAAGGTTCTCACCTGCATGTTTTGCCTGCCCATCCTGTTTGTTTGTGCATGGAACTTGCTTGACACCCTGGGGGTACGTTCCTTTACTCTCAGGCTGCTCTCCGCGATAATCTGCGTATGCCCATATTCTCTGGATGTATGGCAGTTTGTGACGCTTGGAAACTATTATGTTCCCAAGATTGCGATTTTCTATGTCCATCTGTCCCTTTACCTGGCTCTCGCCTTTGCGGACGGGAGGGTAGGGGGAAAGCGGACGAGGCTTAAGCTTGTTGCCTTGTACGCTCTTTCTTTTATAGAAGGGCTTACGAGCATCCGCTACATCTTTGTCCTTGTCCTGCCTGTCACGGCTGTGGCCGTCTGCCACAAGGCAAGTTGCTTCAAGGCAAGTCCCACGGATTTCTGGAAGGACGCAAAAAGCCGCCTTTCTCTTGTTTCTCTTGGGCTGGCCTCCCTGGGGTATTTGATAAATGCCCTTCTGCTCCACAGCTTTTACAATTTTTCTATATGGCATGAGACTGCCTTTGGAAAAATAGGGGAAGTGTCTTTCCAGACCGTGCATGACGACATGCTCAGGCTGCTGGGCTACAATGAGCAGGTTTCCGTCCTGTCTCCGGCCGGCATAACGAATTTCCTGCTCTACATCTTTGTCTTTTTGCTTTTGTTTTTTATCATTCGATTTCTTTTTAAGGACAGGAACTCGTATGATGAGAGGCAGTCCTTTTACATCATCTTTACGCTTGCAAGCCTTGTGCTGACAGGCTTCCTGTATTTGCATGTAAAATATATAGCCCGGTATTTTATTCTGGAGCTGTCATTCTTTCCCATGATTGTAGCCATTATAATAGAAGGAAAAGGGAAGGGGAAGGAAAGCCCGCCTGATGATGCTTTTGCCTTGCCCCGGTATTTGCTTGCGCTGGCAGGTGGGCTGTTTGTCCTGACCGGTTCTTTTACGACCCTCTCGGCGACTTTTGGCAGGAATGTGAATGAGGATAAGGCCGCTGTCATTTCGTTCTTGGAGCAGTCGGGGATGAAATTTGGTTATACCATAACGCCCTACGCAAACAGACTTGCGTTCCTCGTGGACGGCAGGATTGATTTTGCGATGGTCGCCGCCGACGAGGGGGATGTTTCCTTTACTCTGGAAGATGAGTTTAGGCCAAACCTCTTTCTTTCGTCCATGCGGTATTATGATGAGGACTTCCACAAGGGGGAGGAGTGCTTTTTCTTGGTGGACAGGGACTCATGGGAGCTTTCTAAGGAAAACACGGTTTTCAAGGCCGGAAAAGTTATATATAATGACGGAGAATATATGGTGTTCAGCTATCCTTCGCCGGATAACTTTAAAAGGAGTTTTGGTAGATGAGCGTAAGACTCAAGAAAAAGATGAGGAGGTTGTTCAAGAGCCTGAGACGCGGGCTTAAGAATCCCTTCACCTACCTGATGATGCTCGTCATCGCCCTGCTTGTGTTCTCGACATACGTGGTCTTTAAGACGGAGACCAAGACGGATTCGGGCATAACGGGAATGTTCGATGCTGTATGGCATACGATTGTTGCGGTTGTCGCGGCATACTATGATTTTTACGTCAAGTCAGTTCCGGGGCGGTTTGCCTCTCTTTTGCTTTTACTTTTGGGTATGGCCTTTTGGTCAGTCGTAATCGGAAAGATTACCTCGGTAATCATGGACATTCAGACAAAAAACAACAAGGGATTAAAGAAGATAAGGCCTATGAAAGGACAGTTTTTGCTTTGCGGATGGAGGAGCGGCTTTGAGAAGCTTCTGGAGACGGTTATGCGGTCAAACCCGGACATTACCCCCGACATGATAATACTTGTGAACAATGCCCCCCCTGAGAATATGGAGTCGCTTAGGGAAGATTCCAGGTTCAAGGGGGTCAAGTATGTCGCGGGCGACTTTTCCGACACCGAGACGCTCAGGCGGGCGCACATAGAGACGGCTTCGCGCATACTGGTGATAGCGGATTCCGTCACTGGAAAGTCCGCCCCTATGGAGGTAGACTCCCGCACGGTTCTTGCCGTTCTTACGATGAAGAATCTTAATCCTTCCGTGTATATTTCCGCCGAGCTTTTGGATGAGAAGCTTGCCGAGCATCTGAGGCTGGCTCACTGTGACGAGATAATATTGACCCAGGAGTATGAGCACAGCCTGCTTGCGACGGCATCGAGCGGACAGGGATACAGCAATGTGATAAAAGCGCTTATAAGCGATGACTCTGACACAGGAATCATTGTGGCGACTTTTCCCCAGGGCTATGTTGGCAAGAGCTATGGGGATTTGGAGTCCTACTACACCAAGCAGGGCGAGGACAAGGTTCTGGTGGGCCTGCTTTTGAACGGGGATGGCAGCTGCAACGAGCCTTTGCTCACGCCCGCGTCATCATACGTCATTCCCAAAAGTTCCAAGTGCATCTTGGTCTGCACAAACTGCAACAGCTAAGGGGGGCTGCAAGGATAAGATGAGCAAAAGAAAGAAAGACGGAAAGCAGAAGCACTTCCTGCATACGCTCAAGGTTCTGCTCAAAAGCCCTTCGACATACGCATACCTGGCTATCCTCCTTTTGATTGTATCGATGGCCATTGTCGTCTACAACGTGGAGACCAAGACAGGGAGCGGAATAGAGACAAAGTTTGACACTTTCTATTTCATGTGCGTCGCCGTGTTCGCGGGTTACTTTGAGTACGTGTGCGAGTCACTGCCGGGACGTGCCGCCGCAATCACCCTGCTGATTACCGGCACGTTCTTCTTCAGTTACATACGGGGTAACATCACTGCCCTGTTTGTAGATATTCAGGAAAAAAAAGACAAGGGGTTAAAGGCAATAAAAGATATGAGCGGACATTTTATTATTTGCGGATGGAGGCCGGGTTTTGAGAAGATTCTAAAGACTGTCCTCAAGTCCAACCCGGAAATAAGCACGGACATGATTGTGCTGATAAACGAAGCCCCGGAGCAGATGCAACAGCTCAAGAGCCATGACAGCTACAAGGATATAAGCTATGTCGCGGGGGACTTCACCGATGAGTCCACGCTCAGGCGTGCGTGTATAAAGGATGCGGAGAGGGTTCTTGTCATCTCGGACAAGTCAAAGGACTACTCGCAGCTGGAGGTGGACTCCCGCACGGTGCTTGCAGTCCTTACGATAGAGAACATAAATCCCGGCCTTTATGTCGTGGCGGAGCTTATGAGCCCCAAGTTTGAGAAGCACCTTAAGATGGCTCACTGTGACGAGATAATCCTGACGCAGGACTATGAGCAGGCTCTTCTTGCGACGGCCAGTAGCGGGCAGGGCTACAGCCATGTCATAAGCAAGCTGATAAGCGGGAATGACGCGACTTCCGGTATACTCATAGGGGACATACCGGACTCCTTCATTGGTAAAACCTACGGTGACCTGAAGGCTTACGAGGCTGACAAGAAGGAGCAGCACGGGCTGCTCATAGGTATCCTGCTCAACTCCGGGAACTTCCACCACAGGCGGACTGAGGCTTTGCGCGAAGCCCAGAAGAACCCTGACATAAGCAAGATTATCGACAACCTGCAGAAGGTCAAGCAGCTCAAGAGCAACGAGCCCATCCTGGCTCCTGCATCAGGCTATGTCATACCTAGGCACTCCAAGGCGATTTTTGTGCGCGGCAAGGCCAACTAGGGGAGGTGGATTATGGAAAAGA
Organism: Treponema sp.; assembly: GCA_017453705.1. Lineage (GTDB taxonomy): Bacteria > Spirochaetota > Spirochaetia > Treponematales > Treponemataceae > Treponema_D. The sequence goes on along the minus strand of JAFTEK010000178.1, from coordinate 5,815 downwards.
AGAACTTTGAGGACATCCTGCCCAAGCTGACCAAAATACCCTTGTTCGAGGGATTTGACCCGGACAAAGATTCGGACAGGGAAATTCTCTTGCAGCTGTACGAGGGGCTTGGGACAAAGACATTCAAGCCCGGCCAGGTCATAATAAAAGAAGGCGAGGTCGGCGATGAGTTCTACATCCTGTACTCAGGTTCCGTGCATATCTCGCGGGCTACCCCTGCGGGGGATTCCATAGCCCTTGCGGACTTGAATGCCAGCATGAACATCTTCTTTGGAGAGACCGCCCTCATAAGCAATGATACCAGGAGCGCGACTGTCACGGCGATTGAAGAGTGCAAGGTTCTTGTCCTGACGAGCAGGAAGTTCCACGAGCTATGCCAAAAGCAGACTGTGCTGGGCTACCGTGTTATGCTCAAGCTGGCCCAGCGGATGATAAACACGATAAACCAGACAAACAAGGACAAGGCCATGCTCTATCAGGCTCTCTACAACGAGATAGCCGGTAATTAGGGCTGGGCTAGTCCTAGGGAAACGCTGATTAATATAGGAGACATTAATCAGCGTTTCCTGTCAAAGTTTCGTAACTCTTTGTGTTACGAAACTTTGCGAATTTCGGAGTTAACACTGAATAATCCGCATTCGGATTATTCAGTGTTTCCCTAGGTTCAGTTCCAGTATGATGGGGGTGTGGTCGCGCCGCTCCCCTGAGTCCAGCATGGAGGAGGCTTTCACGGACTGGTCAAGCCTTTTGGAGACCAGAAAGTAGTCTATCCGCCAGCCTGCGTTGTTCATCTTGCTGCTCTTGACACGCTGTGACCACCATGAGTATGCCCCTTTTTCCTGTCCGTGCAGCAGGCGGAAGCTGTCGGTGAAACCGGCTGCAAGCAGGTTGGAGAAGCCCTGCCGCTCCTCATCGGTGAAGCCAGCCGTAAAGTGGTTGGAGTCCGGGTTTGCAAGGTCTATCTCCTGGTGGGCTGCATTGAAGTCTCCGCAGGCAATCACTGGCTTTTTTGCGTCCAAATCCTTCATGTATGACATAAAGCGGCTGTCCCACTGCTGCCTGTCCTCCAGCCGCACAAGACCGTCACCTGAGTTGGGCGTATATACGTTGACAAAGAAAAAGCCTTCGGTCTCCAGCGTTAGAATTCTTCCCTCGCTGTCCATCGTTCCGGGAGCAGCTATAGCGGGAGAGTCAGCTTTTGCCTGATGTTCCTTGAGCCACAGGCTCATTGTGCCCGCGTAGCCTTTTTTGGCGGGGGGGCGGGAGCTTGTCCATGAGCTGTCGTATTCCGGGAAGAAAGCAGACAGGGCTTCCTTGTGGGCGGCTGTAGGCCCTGATTCCGGGAGCTTGGTTTCCTGTATGGCGATGAAGTCCGGCTTTTCGTCCGCGATTGTCTTCAGGACTGCGCGTGACTGGCCTGAGCGTTCGGATTCCCCTGTCAGTGCTGCGTTGAGTGAGTCTATGTTCCAGGATATGAACTTCATTATTCTTTCCTAATTATTTCTTAATCGCGGATTGCGTCTATGTTGGCTCGTCCGGCTGAGACGAATGGAAGGACGTTCTCGTCCATTGATATGTCCACTTGGACCAGGTGGGGGCCTTTGGCAAATGCCCTGCCTGCCCAGTCCTTGTCATCCGCCACATTCACAGCGTCTATGCCGAAACCTTTTGCCACCGTGATGAAGTCCGGCACCTTCTCGAACACACTCGCGCTGTAGTTCTTTTCAAAGAGGTATTCCTGCTGCTGGCGAACCATGCCGAGAGAGCCGTTCTTAAAGACTATCACTGTGACATCAAGCTCCAGCTCCGCAAGTGTCGCGAGTTCCTGTATGTTCATCAGTATGCTGCCATCGCCCGAAAAGCATACGACACGCTTTCCCGGATTTGCAAGCGCGGCTCCTATGGCCGTGGGCAGGCCGAAGCCCATCGTTCCGAGGGAGCCTGATGTCAGGAACTGCCTTGCCTGTTCCACCGGGTAATACTGGGCGCTCCACATCTGGTGCTGCCCTACGTCTGTGGTAACGATTATGTCGGAGGGATTCACTCCCTGCTTTTGGGCGGCGGCGGGCAGTCCGTGGATGAAGGCGCGCGGGTTTATGGAGTTTTCCGCTATGCTGGCCTTGCGTCCTAGAATCAGGCTCTCCGTCTCTTTGTATGTCTTTTTCAAGGAATCGAGGAAGCTGCCCCGGAGAGAGGACTTTTCAGTCTGTGCGAGTTTTTTGACCGCTTTTGTGAGCATGGGGAAGGCTTCCTCCAAGTCCATGACCAGCGATATGCTCGCGGGGAGAATCTTGTTGATTTCCGCGGCGTCTATGTCTATGTGCAGGATTGTCGCGTTTGGGCAGAACTTGGAGACTGCCCCGGTAGCCCTGTCGTCAAAGCGGACTCCGGCCGCCAGCACCAGGTCTGCGTCGTGCATGGCAAGGTTGGCCGCGTAGGAGCCGTGCATCCCCACCATGCCGAAGTTGAATTCGTAGCTGCGGGGAACCGCCCCTATTCCCATCAGGCTCGTGACGACCGCTGTTTCGTATGCCTTAAGGAAGTCGTTTATTCCCTCCGCTGCCTTGGCGCTGTTGCAGCCGCCGCCCAGGTAGAGCACGGGCTTTTTAGCCTGGGAAAGTGCTTGTGCCATCTGCTGTATAATAGAAGGAACTTGTTCTTTGGAAGTGGCGTAACGAACCTGCGGGAGGGATGCCGCCTTGCCGCCAAAGGCTTTTATTGATGGCCAGCTGTCAAATTCCACTGTCTGTAGCTGCACGTCGCGCGGCACGTCGATTAGGACGGGACCGGGGCGGCCTCCTGTTGCAATGGAAAAAGCAAGGGGGATGGCGGTAAGAAGGTCTTTTGCGTCTTTTACCATCATTGAGTGCTTGGTTATGGGGAAAGAAAGGCCGAATGTGTCCGCTTCCTGAAAGGCATCTGTGCCTATCATAGCCGTGTTTACCTGGCCGGTAATCGCGATGATTGGAACTGAGTCGCATCTGGCATCGGCTATGGCGGTCAGCAGGTTCATTGCGCCGGGGCCGCTGGTGGCCATGCAGACGGCAGGGATTCCGGTTGAACGTGCCATTCCCTGGGCGATGAAGCCCGCGGCCTGTTCCTGTCTTACAAGTATGTGTCGTATGGAAGAGCGGGCTAGCTCATCGTATAGTGGCAGGATGGAGCCTCCTGGGATGCCCGCCACGGTCTTTATGCCGGCAAGTTCCAGCAGCTTTATGATTATCTGTGATCCGCTTGCTTTTATCATAAGAAGCATTTTTCCATTTTACAGGGGCATTTGTCAAGGGATTTCTGCTTTTGCGGCCGGTTCAAGTTGTCTTGCGCGGGCTGTAGGCTAGCCCATTGCTTTTTATTCCATAAAGGTATATCCTTTTTTTCATGCTTAAACGTTCACACATAAAGAGTTTTCTCATCACAGTGGCTTCCATAATGCTCGTTTGCGCCCCTCTTTCGGCTGCCGGCAAGAAGGTAGCTAGTTCCATACTAAAGGCAAAAAAAAATGTTGATACCTTTACACTGGATAATGGGCTTACGGTTTTTACCTCCGAGAACCACAGTGTTCCCCTTGTGTATATAGAAATAGCTGTCAGAGCCGGTGGTGTTACCCAGACCCCGGAGAATGCGGGGCTTTTCCACCTGTACGAGCACATGATGTTCAAGGGAAATGAGCTGTACAAGGACGCTGCTTCCGTGCAGAAAGCGATAAACGATATGGGCGTTACCAGCTGGAATGGTACGACCAGCGCGGACTGCGTGAACTACTTCTTTACGATTCCCAAAGATCAGCTGGAGAGGGGGCTTGCCTTCTGGAATGCCGCTATCCGCAGTCCCTTGATGGATCCCAAGGAGTTTGAGAGCGAGAAGAAGGTTGTCCTCTCGGAGATAGAGGGCGGCCAGGCGGATCCCGGCACTATTGTTTCCAACTATCTCCGCACCAGGTTGTTCCCTGAAGCTCCATATCATGCTGATCCTGCGGGGTCTTCCGAAGTGGTTAGGAACGCGACAATTGAGCAGATGCGTGATATGCAGAGCAAGTATTATATTCCATGCAACGCAGCCCTCTTTGTCGGCGGTGACATAAAGGGCGCGGAAGTGCAGGCTCTTGTAAAGAAAATCTGGGGCAGCTGGACCAACAACGGCAACAAGGCTCCCTCCGCCCCTGCAAAGCAGTCTGACAGCCCCTTCTCCAAGGTCAAATACGCCATCATGCCTTATGACAAGGTTACGGAGCAGATTGCGGATGTGGAGATTTTCTTCCGCGGCCCGGATGCGGAATACGACCTTTCTGACATTTATGCCGGGGATTATCTGGAGCAGCTGATGGAAGACCCGGACGGCACTTATGCCCAGAGCCTGGTGGCTGACTCGGAGCTTGAAATTCCTGATACAAGCTAAGTCTGGGGCGGAAGTACCTTCTCCAGGACGACGGGCATGTTCTCTTTTGGTGCTGTTATGATGGAGCCTGAGAAAAAGCTTGTGTCCCGTGTGGACAGGCTTGTTTCCAAGATACAGGGCGAGATTCTTCCTGCCATTGCATCGGATTCTTCCCTTTATACGGCGGCAAAGGTCAGCGATGTTGTAAGAAAGCTCTCCGATGCTGACATTGTTTCCACACAGACTGCGGAAGGAGTTTTGTCCCAGGTCAGGAGTGCCTGGCTTAGGGCTACACCCGACTTTTATTATGGATACAACCATAATATGTCCGCCGTCTCTCAGTATAAGGTTCAGAAATTTGTGGACAAGTACATAACTGGCAAGAACCCTCTGGTGCTGCTTTTGGTCAATCCTGCTGTATACCAAAAGACAAAGGCTGAATTTACAGCCAAAGGTTATGAGCTTGTAACGGCGGAAAACGCCTTCTGGTGGAAGGACAGCCGCTATGCCCCTCACACTGCAAAGCTTGCTTTTGCGACCGGTGTGCCGGACAAGCAGGATATTTACATTCCTTCTGAGCAGAAGAAAGGCTCTTACAAGCTTTCCTCAAGCCGCAAGGTGGACAAGCTTAAGCTCAAGAACGGAATTCCTGTCTATGTCCTGCGCGATGCAAAGAGCCGTATGTCTACGGTTACGATTGCAGTCAGGGGCGGGGTGGACAGGCTTACACCGGAGACATCGGGGTTGGAGGGAGCCTTGTTCTCCATGATGGCGGACAGCTCCAAGGGTTACGATTATGCGACAAGAAAGACCATAAGCTTTTACAACCAGTCTTCCATAAGCAGCGGAAACAAAATCGCAGGCTCCACGCTCTCGCTTTCTACCATAGATAGCTACCTTTACGATATGATTCCGGTTCTGACGGACGGCTTTGTTAACCCGGATTTTGACGAGCAGCTGTATAATCTGAAGATGACAAGCTATTCTCAGAGTGTTCAGTTTATGCTAAACGACCCGGAGTCCCTTCTTGATTACAAGATGAACAAGGCGATTTTCAAAGGCCATCCCTTTGAGACGCAGACTTCGGTTAACCCGGACTCAATCGGCAACATCACGATAGCCAATATGCAGGAGCTGCATAAGAAGGTGCTGAACGCAGGGAATATCTTTGTGTTTGCTTCCGGGAATGTAAATTCGTCCAAGCTTGTGAAGGAGTTGAACAAGACTATAGGCAAACTGTCAGCTGACAAGGACAATCTTTACAGCCCTCACGAGGTTCCGCCGGTGAATATCGTTGGGGGCGATGAGCTGCTTGTCCATCCTTCTGCCCAGGGAACAGGATATGCCATAAGGGTTTTTGCGGGGCCGACAGCGAACTCTGATGACTATATTCCGTCTATTATTGCCTCAAACATATATTCCAATATCCTGTTCAATGTGG
>JAFTEK010000177.1 GCA_017453705.1 Treponema sp. | reverse complement strand
GGCCTCCTCTATGATTTTCCTTGATTCCTTGCAGAGGCGGGTGACTTCCGCCCAGTTCTGCCCGTCAATCAGCTCAGCCTTGACCATGTAGGAGCCGCCGCAAGCCGCTATGACCGGGCAGGAGATGTATTCGGCGAGGTTTTTGAGAGAGATTCCTCCCGTCGGCATGACCTTGAACATGGGGAAGGGGGCGGCAAGGGCCTTTATCTTGGCAAGCCCGCCCTCCTGCTCCGCCGGGAAGAATTTGATTATCTCAAGGCCGAACTTGAGCGCGGCATGGTAGTCCGTCGCGGACGTGCAGCCGGGGAAAATCGGCAGCCCCGCTTTCTGAGCGTAGGCGACAAGCTCCGCGTCGAATCCCGGGGTCACGACGAACTTTCCGCCGACTTCCTTCACCCTGTCAATTTGCTCGGTGCGGGTCACCGTGCCCGCCCCGACAAGCATCTCCGGCCGCTCCTTCCGCATTATGGCGATGGCCTTGTCCGCCCCCTCGGCACGGAATGTCACCTCCGCGACGGGAACGCCTCCCTCGCACAGGGCTTTTGCCAGCGGGGCGGCATCGCGCTCCGGGTTGTTCAGCTTGATGACCGGCACTATGCCGATCTCAGCTATTTTTGCATTGAACTCGTTCATCTTTCAGAAAACCTCTTTTTCCATTCTACTACATGCCCGCCGCTTTAACAAGGGCGGAACGGTGATTGTCCTTTTTGCGCAAATGCGGTAGAATCGGCCTATGGCTATAGACAAGTGGGAAATCGTGATAGGCTGTGAGATTCATACCCAGCTTCTGACTAAGACGAAGGCATTCTGTGCCTGTGAGAATAGATACGGCGGCATGCCCAACACCAGGGTCTGCCCTGTCTGCCTGGGACTGCCGGGCGCGATGCCCCGGATAAGCAAGGGCTACGTGGAGCTCGGGGCCGTCGCGGGGCTCGCGCTCAACTGCGACATCGCCCGCTTCACCAAATTTGACCGCAAGCACTACTTCTACCCTGACCTGACAAAGGGCTACCAGATAACCCAGTACGACATCCCCCTCTGCACGGACGGGCACGTTGACCTGCCGATGGCGAAGTACCCCGCCGACCAGAGGCAGGGCGGGGCCAAGTTCCGCCCGACCAACTTCATCGGGCAGGACTGCATCCAGGAGGGCGGCAAGTACCGCCGCGTCCGCGTGGAGCGGATTCACCTGGAGGAGGACGTAGGTAAGTCCCTCCACCTGCCGGGCAAGCATTCTTACATAGAGTACAACCGCTCGGGAACCCCCCTCATCGAGATTGTCACCAAACCCGACATGACCAGCCCGGAGGAAGCAGCCCTCTTTATGGAGACAGTGCAGGAAATCCTCCGCTACGTCAAGGTGACAAACGGAAACCTTGAGGAAGGCAACATGAGGTGCGATGCCAACATCAACCTGAACGTCTGGGAGGACGGCAAGCTCTGGCACACGCCCATTTCCGAGATAAAGAACCTGAACTCATTCAAGTCCATCCGCGAAGCCTGCACTTACGAGGCACAGAGGCAGCTCAAGGAGTTCCAGGAAGACAGGCAGGAGTTCAACCCAGGATTCAAGGTGACAATGGGCTGGGACGAAGAAAAAGGCCAGACCGTAATCCAGCGCACAAAGAACTCCTTTGTGGACTACCGTTTTGTCGTGGAGCCGGACATAAAGCCCTTCACCGTTGAGGACGAACTCGTTGAACGCGCGGAAGGCAGGGTTGGAGAACTTCCAGAGGCCAAGCGCAATAGGCTTCGGCAGGAATACGGTCTTTCCGACTTTGACGTTGACACGCTGACGACCAGCCGCGACCTTGCAAACTGGTTCGAGGAGGCGGCAAAGGATGCCAAGGACGTAAAGAAGGTGGCCAACTGGATCCTCGCAGAGCTGCTTGCAGTCCTAAACGAGAAGAACCTGACTATAAACGATGTCTCCATCACCCCCCGGCATATAACAGGCCTGGTCAACGCAATAGACTCCGGCCGCATCTCCAATGCCCAGGGCAAAGAGGTATTCGCCGAGATGCTCGCTTCCAGCAAGATGCCCGATGAAATCATAAAGGACAAGGGCATGGAGCAAGTCAGCGATGACGGCGCGATAAAGGAGATTGTCAACAGGATAATCGAGGCAAACCCCAAGGCCATAGCCGACTTCAAGGGCGGCAAGAGCAACGTAATCGGCTGGCTCACCGGCCAGGTTATGAAAGAGAGCAAGGGCAAGGCAAACCCAAAGATTGCCGCCAAGCTCGTGAACGAGAAATTAGCCAGCCTGTAGCAATCGGCAAGGCAGCCTGCATGGAACGCTCCAAAGTCCTTATCGTAGAAGATCATCCAATTTTCAGCAAGGGGCTAGCTTCCCTCATAGGAACCCAGCCCTCGCTTGAGGTTTGTGCGGAAGCTCAGAACAGGGCGGATGCAATCAGTGCCTACGAGCAGCACAAGCCCGACCTGGTTATAGTTGACTTGAACTTAGGAGGAGAGGACGGTCTTGACGTGGTAAAGGACATACACACAAAGAACCAGGACACCGCAATACTCGTCCTTTCCATGCACGATGAGAAATATTACGCTGAGCGGGCGTTAAAGGCAGGAGCCAGGGGCTATATAATGAAAGAAGAAAGCTCCTCCAAAGTCCTGGAAGCCGCCCGGACTGTTCTTTCAGGGAAAACATGGCTAAGCGACGAGGAGAGGAGACGGATAGAAGAAGCCCAGAGCGAACAGGCAGGCAGCCTATCGGGGCTTTCCTCCCTCTCAGACCGCCAGATGCAGATTTTCACAATGCTAGGCAAAGGGCTGGGCACAATAGAGATAGCCAGCCGCCTGAACCTCAGCACCAAGACCGTTGACGCGCACAAAGAGCATATCAAGCAAAAGCTCTATTGCGGCTCTTCCCAGGAACTCAGGGAAATGGCCGTAGAGTGGAACTCCCACAACAACTTTAACTAACACAAGGACATAAGATGAAAGAATTCATGGGTGACGACTTCCTGCTGGAAACAAAGACAGCGAGGGAGCTTTTTGCATCCTGCAAGGATGAGCCTATCTGGGACTACCACTGCCACCTTTCCCCTGCCGACATTGCCAGCAACAAAAAGATGGCAAACATTTGCGAAGCATGGCTTGGCACAGGCTGCTCAGGCGACCACTACAAGTGGCGCCAGATGAGATCTTATGGCATAGAAGAAAAATACATAACGGGAGACGCCGCCCCCTATGACAAATTCCTAAAGTGGGCTGCCACCGTGGAAAACCTTATCGGCAACCCGCTGTACCACTGGACCCATCTGGAGCTTAGGCGATACTTTGGCATAACGGAGCCTCTCACCGTCAAATCCGCCCCGGCGATATGGGAAAAAGCAAACACCATGCTACAGGACGACTCCCTGAGCGTTGCAGGCATATTCAAGAGATTCAACGTATATGCCGTCGGAACTACCGATGACCCGGCAGACAGCCTTGAGTTCCACAGTGCAATCGCAGAGGGACGGGCGGCAATCGGCAAGACAGACACAAAGGTCTGCCCCTCATTCCGCCCAGACCGTGCCGTAAACATAAGGCATCCTGAATTCGCCCAATATATAGAAAAACTCTCCGCGGCTAGCGGGGTAAACATAAAAAACTCCGATGATGTCCTTTCCGCGCTGGAAAAAAGGCTGGACTTCTTTATTCAAAAGGGCTGCAGGGCCAGCGACCACGGCATGGGCTGCCCGCCTTTTGAACTTGCAAGTGACGCAGAAATAGACAGGACTTTCACGTCCGCCCTTGAGGGCAAAAAGAGCGATGACAGGCTGGCGGAAGCCTACGAGACCAAGATTCTTGCCGGGCTTGCCCAAATGTACACAAAACGCGGAATCGCCATGCAGTACCACATGAATGCCATGAGGGACAACAACAAGAAGGCCTTCAGGACGCTAGGGGCAGACACAGGATTTGACTCCGTGCACGACAACCATCTGGCCCAAAAGCTCTCCTGCCTGCTAAACCTGATAGAAGAAAACGGAGGTCTGCCCAAGACCATCCTGTACTCCCTGAATCCCGCCGACTACTACCCCATAGCGACACTTATGGGCAGCTTCCAGGGCGGCGGTATAAAGGGCAAAATCCAGCTGGGCAGTGCCTGGTGGTTCTGCGACCACATAGACGGCATGGAAACACAGCTCAAGACTCTGGGTGCGTTGGGAATGCTACCAGCCTTTGTGGGTATGCTGACCGACAGCCGGAGCTTTCTCTCCTACCCCCGCCACGAATACTTCCGCAGGATTCTTTGCAACCTGCTTGGCGGATGGGTAGAAAGAGGCCTGTACCCCACGGACATGGAAAGCCTGCGCCGGATTGTACAGGATATCTCCTTTGCCAACGCAAAATCCTACTTTTCCTAGCCACTCTCAGAGCAGCTTTCAAGCTGCTCTGTTTACCATAAAACTTATTCATATACCTTGACAAGGTAGGCATTTTTTGCTATGCTAATTTTATAAATATGGCGTCTTACCCAAGTGGTAAGGGAAAGGTCTGCAAAACCTCTATGCAGCGGTTCGATTCCGCTAGACGCCTTAACCTACAAACGGATTCTATAATTTTTAGCTATTCCTTCCAATCCCTTAAAGCTTAGCTTTTCTCCATCAGCCGTCACGAGTGTTCCTTCAAAGCTTCCGAAAATCGTATGATACTCAGTTTTGAGCAACAAGGTGGAAATCAAATTGTGGTTGTCAGAGCTGGGTGTAAAGAGCAAGTCTACCATACCCTCCGTGTCCTGTATGTTCCAGCTTTTCATAAGCCCGTGGTTATGGGTGATTCTGACAGGCGGAAGAGGAGTTGCCCTGCCACCGGCAAAAAGCACGTTGGAATTGTGGGCGTATGAGTCCACGGCATCCTGCGAGGAAACTTCCAGCCTAAAAGAAACCCTCCTGCCTTCTATCTCCCCCAGACCAGTGACGTATTCCCCGGAACTATGGAACTTCATGTAGTGCCGGGTCATGTCAAAGAAGCATATCCCCTCACTGTCGTCCATAAGGCGGGCAGCCGCGTCTTTTTCTTTCGTGGAAAGCGCCCCGTGTATGGGCATGGACTGCATAAAGTGCAACGAGCAGCGGCGGCTGGTCGGTGAAGGACTGCTGGCCGTGAGAGAAGCGACATCCTCAGACTCCATGCGGGAAATGAATGCGGCATTGGACGCAGGAACAAACTTCCCGCCCACCTTATGGAACATGAACGAGAACTTGCGGTGCTCCTTGTCCCAGCTTATGCGGGAATAGCGTTTGCTGGATCTGTTCATCACAAAACCTGAGCGCAGGGAGTGGGGGATGAACCTCCGCCTCGGCCCCATCAGAGCCCTGTAGACATAGCGGCGTTTGCTGGTTTTCTCCCAAAAGGACAGTTCCTCAAAGGCAAAGAGCTTGGCATCAAAGAATTCAATGCAGCCCACATATTCCCCGATGTTGAAAAAATACGAGAGACGGCTTTTTATGCGCAGGTTGGTTATAATCGGGGGAAGAAAGTGAAAGGCGGAGTAAGGATTCCTTACCCCGCGTATGTCAATTCTCTCAGGCACACCTGAAAAAGTTCCGAATACCGGCTTTCCCGCCTTAACAAAGCCATCTGGACAAGGCTCTATCTTCCTCTCGTACACTTACAACCCCTGCCGTCTACTTATCGCTGTAGCCGCCGGCGTAATCGATGCAGCACATAATACTGTATTTAGAGTGGCTTCCGACGGCAACCCCAGCGTGAGTGTACAGGGCGGCAGCCGTTGACTGCCCCAAGATGTTCACGCGGTGCCCCCTGTCACTAATTCCGTCGTCCACCAGAAGGGCTATCACTATGTCCTTTGCCGTAGTGTAGCCATAGGCAATGTTCTCACCCGTGCTTGACGTACTTGCCGTGACCTTGCAATATTTGCTGATTCTGTTCGTTATAGCAGTGCTTATGGGTTCCTGGTGGCCGGTCGTCCCCTTTGGCCCCTGGATGTCAACCCAGTCCTTTGCAGCTTTATACAGGCCGTTACTATAAGAAAGCTTGCCAAGAGCAGTCATTGAGTTCATCTCATCGATACATTCCTGCAGTGCCGACTGGTATGTGCTCGTCTTGTTGATGTTGACGGTCGGATTAGACTGCTGAGGAACAAGCCTCTCTGTCACATATTCCTGCGGCTTGGTTCGCGCAAAGTTCATCTCATCGATGACAGCCTGCTCAAGTTCAGACGCATTGGCAATGGCGGTACTCGCGTCAGTATTGCCAGAGCCATCGTCAACCCAGCCGCCGGCCGCCCCGCCGCCCGCAGAGTTGCTACAGGCAGCGAGAAGGACGAGCACAAGCGCAGTAAGGGCCAGAATGCCCCTTTTCATTGTCTTCATCGTATCCCCTCCTTAGCGATGAAAAAATAAACCTGCTCTTATTGTCGGCTGTTTTTACTTTGCGCTTAAAAGCTCCACGTCAAAAGCTATGTAAGTGTTGCCGGGAATGACATCCCCAGCCCCCCGCTCACCATAAGCCTGATCCGGCGGAAGCACTATAGTCCTCTTTTCCCCAACCTTCATGTCCTGCACCATCAGGTCAAAGCCCGGAATCATCTGCCCAGCCCCGGTGGTAAAGTCAAGAGGCCCCCGGCCGGCGGACTGGTCAAACACCTTGCCGTTCACCAAATACCCCTTGTATTCGGTGGACACGTTCTTGCCCTTGCCGCACTTGGCACCGCTACCTTCTTTTGTCGTCTTGTAATAGATGCCGTTGGAATCCTTATTGAATCCGGGGAAATTCTTCTCCACGGCCGCAATCTGGGCAGCAAAGGCCTTCTCCTTTTCAGCCTGGTTCCTGGCCACAAGCTCCTTTAGCCTGTTGTCCCAGTCCTCCTGGGTCGCGGTAAAGCCCTTTGCGTCCGCGCCGAGCCTGTATATCGTGATGTCCTTTATGACATCGCCCTGCTTGACATCGTTGACTACCTTCTGGCTGTCCTTGTCCACGACATGACCGAATATCGTATGGTTTCCGTTAAGCCATGTCGTCGGCACATGGGTTATAAAGAATTGGCTGCCGTTGGAGTTGGTTCCCTTGCCCCTGTTGGCCATAGCAAGGACTCCAGGCCCGTCAAACTTGTACTTGCTGGAAATCTCATCGGGGAAACCGTAGCCGGGGCCTCCCGTACCATTGCCCCTGGGGTCTCCGCCCTGAATCATAAAGTCCGCGATGACCCTGTGGAATTTAAGCCCCTTGTAATAGTGCTTGCCCTTGCTGGCATCGAGGGTTCCCTCGGCAAGCCCGACAAAGTTTGTCACTGTCAGAGGCGCGTCCTTATAATACAGCTCCACGAGAATGTCCCCACGGGTAGTGGAGATATTTGCGAAAAGCCCTTCCTTTCCCTTCAAAACCTTTTCTGGATCCATAGCCTTGCAGCTCCCTGTCATTAGAATTGTCGCCGCTAGCAGCAACGTTAAAATCAATCTTCTTTTCATTTTTTCCTCCATATACTAATGTGCTTACAATCTAAAGCCTCTCGGTGAACCACTTGTAGACTGCGGCCAGCCGTGTGGAAAAAGACTCCCTTATCTTCCTGTCCAGTATGCCGAGCGCAGGAACAGAGGCCCTTGTCGTAAGGTAGGCCATAATGTAGTCACCGCAGTCCATGACAACAAAGTCCATGCGCAGCTTTCCGGGCGCAAATGCCTTTACGGGGCCAAGCTTGAGGGGGCTTTCGTTGACAAAGCTCGCCCAAATCTCGTCCTCCCTCTCCATATAGCTCACCTTGTAAACGGTGCGCCCCAGGGAGCTGTCGTCCATCATAGCATACAAAACCTTGCCGTCTGCGCTACCAGCCAGCTCATCAGGACCTTTTTTCTCACCGACCTTCTTTACACGCCCGGTCACAGGGTCAGTCTCAGGAACAACGGTATAGGCTTCCTCATAGAGGGTGGCCATCTTTCCCCGCCTGTGGCTGTAATACTGTATACCCTGCAGGGTAGAAAAAGAGCGGAGAACCTTGCCCGCATATTCTATAGTCGCCAAGTTGGGGCGGGCAAAGTCTGACTTTTTGGCTATATACAGCTCCTCCGCGTAGAAGTTGGGCTTGTCCATATCCTTGGGCCATGATCCCGCGACCTTCTTGGACAGAGGCGTGGACGGACTCAAAGACAAAGACGCACCTTCCTCCAGGAATGACAGTAACTCTATCCTTCCGTCCTTAGTCAGCCGGGCATAGTCCTTTGGCGAAAGGATGTCTTCCGCCCTGAAAGCATAAAGCTGCGGCACAGCTGCCAGCAATATAAAAATACAAAACAGCCGCCGTAAGCCCTTGTTTTTTTTCATTTCTTGCACTCTCTGATTCGTTTAAGACAACATGCTCTCTCAACGGACTCCGGTGTAGAGAACACGAACCTGCTTATACAAACCATCTCCCTCGCTCTTGGTTTCAACATCGGGGATATCATTGAGCGTCGTGTGGATGAGCCGCCTCTCATAGGGGTTCATCGGCTCAAGGAGGACGGAGCTGTGCCTCTGGCGCACCTTGTCCGCAGTCGTGTAAGCCAGGCGAACCAGGCTCTCTTCCCTGCGGATCCGGTAATTCTCGGTGTCCAG
>JAFTEK010000176.1 GCA_017453705.1 Treponema sp. | reverse complement strand
TATCGCCTTATCGCTCAAGTCCAACGGCTCGTTACGCTGCACAGAATAGAGCTTTCCATCCTCATTATAGGCGGCATCATGGGCATAGACCATCCTGGGAAGGTGATTTCTTATGACTGCCGCCATCTGCAGGACGGGATGATACTGACCGGGCACAACATTGACAGAATCCCAGGGCAGGGATTTCCTTGTCAAAGACTGTATGGCATCAAAAGACATTGTGTACAGCTTTTTAAAACGAACTCCGAGAGGCACTGACCGCACCATATAACATTCATACAGCACCATGTCTGCGAAAGTCTTGTTGTCACCATTTCTAAGCTCCAGATAAACTCCGGGATCAGCATTGAAATATATGCGTATCCTGACCCCCTTGCCGCTCTTCGTGTCGCGGTAAAGAACCCAGGTTCCTGCGCTTCCTTCTATATACGAGGCCTGCTCCTGCCTGGTAGTCTGCCCTCCCCTTATGATGTCAACGTTCATGCTAGTCCTGGGCACGATTTTTATTTTACAAAAAGCCCCCTCGGACTCCTGGCTTACCTGGAAATAGTGCCCCGCCCCATCGTCAAAGAACTCAGCCTCCTTGCTGCGAACCAGAGCAAGAGGTGCCTCAAGCCATGACGAAACTATCCCCCCCCTTATCTCAGATGAGTCAGGAATGCCATAGCTGGAAAAACCCGCGAAAGCAGGCAAGGCAGCAAAAACGAGCAACAAGGCAAACAAATGCAAGACTTTCACTTTCATTTCAACACATCTCCATCGTATTAAAAAATACCATCATCATGTTCCGGTGGCTGGAATCTCGCTCTCGTTGACCGGCTCCGGATCGGCGAACCCGGAGCCCCCCTCTGCAAGGCGAAGCTCCGGCTTGACCGTGCTCCCATCCCTGTTATGAATCAACCCGTCATCCTTCTCGTCAGGATGGCGACCGGCAGGCGCATTGCTCAAAAGCAGCTTCAGGCGGTTCAGCTGGTTCACCTCGCTGGAACCGGGGTCAAAGTCAATCGCAGAGATGTTCGTTCCCGGATAGCGGCGGCGCAGCTCCTTTATCATCCCCTTGCCGGTAACATGGTTGGGCAGGCAGGCAAAGGGCTGAACACATGCTATGCTGGGCACACCAGCCTTTATCAGCTCGACCATCTCTGCTGTCAAAAACCACCCTTCACCGGTTATGTTACCAAGCTGAACGATATCGTCCACGCCCTTCATCAGCGAATAGATAATCGTCGGAGGCTCAAAACGGCGGCTGCGGCGCAGCTCCCTCTTTATGAAAGACCTGTAACGCTCCAAGAACCAGACCAAGAAACGGGCGATAACTTCCGTCCTTTTCGGGAAGGCCAGCTTCTCATGGCGGAAAATGCCGTTGCTGAATGAATAGAAAAGGAAATCAGCCAAGTCCGGCATGACACATTCAGCCCCCTCCTCCTCTATCGTCTCCACTATCCTGTTGTTTGCAGTCGGGTGGAATTTGACAAGGATTTCCCCAACGACACCAACCCTCGGCTTCTTTATCGGCAGCAGCGGCAGTGCGTCAAAGTCCTTTATGATTCCCCGGATGAGCTTATGGTAGCTGAAGGAATTGACATTCTTAAGGACTATCTCCGCCCTTCCGCTCCACTTCTCATACAGGGCATTCGCGCTGCCGGGAACAGCCTCATACGGCCGAACCCTGTACAGGCAGCGCATCAGCAGGTCACCCAGCATTATGGCCCGCATGGAGCGGGAAAGCAGGAACGGGGTAATCTTGAAACCGGGGTTTTTCTCAAACCCCTGCGCGCTGAGCGATATAACAGGCACGTGGCCCAGCCCTGCGTCATTGAGTGCCCGGCGGATGAACCCTATGTAATTGGTGGCACGGCAGCCGCCCCCAGTCTGCGTAATCAGCAGGCTCGTGTTGTTCAAGTCAAACTTGCCGCTTTGCAGGGCGGCTATCATCTGCCCCGCAATCAATATCGAAGGATAGCAGGCATCGTTGTTCACATACTTAAGGCCGATATCCACAGCCTTGGGATCCAGGGAACTGGGCACGACCATATTGTAGCCGGAATACTGGAATGCCTTCTGCAGCAGGCGGAAATGGATGGGACTCATCTGCGGACCGAGAATCGTATGGGAATACTTCATCTCCTTGGCAAAGACCTGCCTCTTGTAGGCGGAGGACTTTACAGGAAGGGCAGTCTTATGCCGCTGCCTGGCTTTCACAGCCGCAATCAAGCTCCTTATGCGGATACGGACAGAACCGAGGTTGTTCACTTCGTCTATCTTTATCAGCGTGTAAGTCCGGCTCTTGGCCTTCATTATCTCATCCACCTGGTCGCTGGTTACGGCATCCAGCCCGCATCCGAACGATGTCAGCTGCACCAGCTCCAAGTCCGGCATCCCTGTCACAAAAGAGGCCGCGCGGTAAAGGCGGTTGTGGTAAGTCCACTGGTCAACTATTCGGAGCGGCCGCTCTATGCTGCCCAGATGGGCAACAGAGTCCTCCGTGAAAACCGCAAGCCCCAGCCCGCTTATCATCTCAGGGATACCATGGTTAATCTCAGGATCCAGATGATATGGACGGCCGGCAAGCACAATTCCATTGGCACCGCGCCTGATTATCTGCTCAATGGCCTCCTCGCCCTTCTCCTGCACCTCCAGCTTAAACTTCTCCTGCTCAGCCCAGCCTGCATCCACGGCCTCCCTTACCTGGGACTCACTGACCTTAAAGTGGGCGGAAAGCTCCTCGTACAGGCGGGTCGCAAGGCCTGCCCTGTCAAAAATGGGCAGGAAGGGATTCATGAACAGGATTGAAGAATCCTGCCTAAGCTCATCCACATTATTGCGCAGAACCTCAGGGTAGCTGGTGACTATCGGACAGTTGTAGTGGTTGCCGGCACCATCATCCTCCTGCCTCTCATAGGGAGCACAGGGGTAAAAGATAAAGGTGCAGCCCATGTCCATAAGGCTCTTTATGTGACCGTGGGCAATCTTGCCCGGATAGCACACCGACTCTGACGGAATGGTCTCAAGCCCCTTCTCATATACCGTGCGGCTTGACCTAGGTGACAGGCGGACGCGGAAGCCCAGCTTGGTGAATATCGTAAACCAAAGCGGATAGTTCTCGTAAATGTTCAGCACACGTGGAATTCCAACGTCCCCAAGGGGAGCATCCTCCTTTTTGAGCGGAACATAATGGAAGAGCCTCTTGTACTTCCAGTCAAAGAGGTTGGGCAAATTCCTGCCGTCGTCCTCATCTGCCTCCCGGCTGCCCTTGTTGCTGGCGTCTATGACATGGGCATCCGTATCAAGCTCCGCACCCTTCTCGCACCTGTTTCCAGTGACAAAGCTGCGCACCTTCCGTGAGTCCCCAAGACCCGTCGTAAAAGTGTTTATCGTAAGCAGGCAGTTGTTGGAGCACTTGCCGCACCTGCGAAGATCCAAGTCCACCTTGAATGAATCCAGCTGCTCAGGGCCTACGATGCCGCTCTTTACAAACTTAAGGCTCTGGTCGGCTTCCCCTGGCTTTGGGCGGCGCAAATCCTCCCACTGATCCTGTGCTATGAGGGCTGAGCCATAAGCCCCCATAAGGCCTGCCACATCAGGCCGGTAGGCACTGACACCCGCGACCTTCTCAAAAGCCCTCAGAACAGCGTCATTGTTAACTGTCCCCCCCTGGACGACGACCTTGCTTCCGATGTCGCTCGCCTTGCGGAGCTTTATGACCTTGAAGAGGGCATTCTTTATGACGGAATAGGAAAGACCCGCTGATATATCAGCGACCGAAGCCCCCTCCTTCTGCGCCTGCTTGACCCTGCTGTTCATGAACACCGTGCAGCGGGTTCCCAGGTCAACGGGCTTGGGCGCCATCAGGGCGAGCTTGGAGAACTCACGCACATCCATGCCCATCGTGTGGGCAAAGTTGTCCAGGAACGAGCCGCATCCAGAGGAACAAGCCTCGTTAAGCTGTATGGATGTTATAGCCCCGTCCTTCATGCGCAGGCACTTCATGTCCTGGCCGCCTATGTCCAGAAGGAATTCCACCCCCGGCACAAAGAAGTCAGCGGCCCTGTAGTGGGTTATTGTCTCCACCTCGCCTGAATCCACCCCCAGTGCCGCCTGGAAAAGAGCCTCGCCGTAGCCTGTGGAGACAGAGCGGGCTATGTAGCAGTCCTTGGGCAGTATCTTATACAGATCCTTGAGCACCTTGACGGCCAGATTAACAGGGTTGCCCGCGTTGACATCATAAAATTTCCAGAGGATGCGCCCCTCCGTGTCCGTAAGCACGGCCTTGGTAGTGGTGGAACCCGCATCCAGCCCCAGGAAAACAGGCCCTTTTGCACAAGCAAGATCCCCCTTAAGCGCAACCTGGGTGGAATGTACCGCATTGAAGGCATCAAGCTCCGACTGATCCCTGAAGAGAGGCTCCAGCCTCTGGACTTCCTGCATCTCAGCCCCCACGAGCTTGCCCAGGGACTGTCGGAATTCCGCGATGGTCGGGAAGTGCACGGTGGAAGCCATGTCCTGGGACAGGCAGGAAATCTCCCGCTCCGCCGAGTACGCGGCGCCTGCCGCGACAAAAAGCTGGCTGTTCTCAGGAACTATCGTTTCCTCCGGGGTCAGGCCGAGGGTGACAATAAAACGTTCCCTTAGCTGATCCAAAAAGTGCAGCGGGCCGCCCAAAAAAGCCACGTGCCCGCGTATGGGCTTACCACAGGCAAGGCCTGAGACGGTCTGGGTGACAATGGACTGGAAAATGGAGGCCGCTATATCCTCCCTTCTGGCACCCTCGTTTATAAGCGGCTGTATGTCTGTCTTGGCAAAGACACCGCAGCGGGCTGCAATCGGATAAATAGTGGATGCGCCCTTTGCCAGCTCGTTCAAACCGGCGGCATCAGTCTCCAGCAGGGCTGCCATCTGGTCTATGAAGGCACCCGTACCACCGGCACAAGTGCCGTTCATCCGCTGCTCCACCCCGCCCTTGAAATAGGTTATCTTGGCATCCTCTCCGCCCAGCTCTATCACAACGTCAGTCTGGGGGATGGACTTCCTTACGGCGGTCGTGGCAGCTATAACTTCCTGTATAAAGGGAATTCCCAGCCATTCGGAGACGGAAAGCCCGCCGGAGCCTGTCACCTTGACGCTTATGGGCTGCTCTTCGCCCAAGGGAAACCTCGGGGACAGCGTGTCAAAGGCCTTGTTCACTACATTTATTATGGTGCTGCGTATATCAGCCCGGTGCCTCTCATAGACACCATATATCATTTCGCCCCCGTCATCCAGAATCACAACCTTCACGGTCGTGGAGCCCACGTCAATCCCCATGCGGATGGGGCGGGAGGCGGGCTTAAAGGACAGGGTCCTCACAGAAGACTTTATATCGTTAGTTTCCATTCATTTCACCAAGGATGACAATCATTCTAGTGGGAAACAGACATTTATTCAATGGGATTGCTTATATCATAGAAGAAAAAAGGCGGGTCTGTCAGACCCGCCCCATAAATCAGCACTTCCCTAGCGCACGTACTTAATCGCTATGCCGGACATGACGTAATTCTTTCCGTCCTCCACGTCCACCATGATGTTCACGACATCATCAGTGCCGGGATACTTCTTCTGGGCTTCTTCCACCAGCTTGTAGTAGGCGGCCTTCCCTTCCTTGAAGCGGACAACGACACGCCCCATAACCTGGTATGAGGAGCTGTCGTTGGGGAATGAGCTGTGCTCATAGCCCGGAGTGGTCGTCCTGCAGGCCTCAAACATAAAAGCCGCGCAGACTACAGACGCAACAATCAAAATCTTTTTCAATGACTTCATTATAGAACCTCTTTATTTTTGGGTGAATTCCGCCTTCTCCGGCGCAGTGCCCACAGTGAAGGTCAGATTCTCGTCCGTTATATCATTATAACTACTATCGATGAAATTCGCGGCAATCTTAAAGCTGTTGCCATCGCTTATCGTGGCAGAATAGGACTTGTCAGAGCTGCTCGTAAAGGTTATCGTATCCCCGCTTATGGAATACTTATAAAAAGAAGTATAATATTTTGTAGAGCCTGGGGAAAGCCACTCATAAACCTTCACAAGGTCATCTGACTCGCCCACTATATATGCGATGTTCTTGACCTCGTAAGTAGTATAGGTTGTCGTACTGCCAGAATCGTCATATCCTTGAACCTTCTCGGTACAGGTTCCTGCAACAAGAGTCCTGCCGGCAAGGGAGTCGTGGATGTCATCGGCATCATCATCGTCAGAATTTGAGTCACATGCTGCCAAGGCAAAGGCCAGCATGACCACGGGAACAAGAGCCAGTAAACGGAATTTCTTCATTTCTTTCCTCACTTTTGCTTAATTCATGGGGGAGGATTTACGGTACTGAAAAAGGTACCCCCCCCCCATTATCTTTATTATCGCACAACAGCCCCCAGATGTCAAGCTGATTTTACAGAAATATTACAGGAAATATGGAGCGGGCGGAAGCGAAGTCGTAGCGGGAATCGGTGTTCCGGCTAAAAGTCGTGAATTCCACACCGTCAAACCTGACAAGCCCATCATAAGTCCCCAGGTAAATGTAGCCCCTCTTGTCCTGCATGATTTTGGTCCGCCGCCCTGCATGACCGGCACATTGCCCAGCCCTGCAAGGCCAGGCTGCCTTGTCCACTCCTTAACGCCGCTTCTTCCACGTGGCTTCCTCGCTCCCGGCCTTGAAGTTGTATATGGGCTTTATGACCTTCACGAGCTCGGCGGTAGGGCCGATGTTCTCCAGAATGCTTTTCATGGGCTTATAGGCCATAGGAGCCTCGTCTATGGTGTCCTTGCCTACCGTTGTGGAGTATATACCCTTCATCTCGTGCTTGAATTTTTCCACGCTCAGGTTATACCTGGCCTTGGCACGGCTCATGATGCGGCCGGCACCGTGAGGCGCAGAATAGTTCCAGTCCTCGTTCCCCTTCCCTATGCAGATGAGGCTTCC
>JAFTEK010000175.1 GCA_017453705.1 Treponema sp. | reverse complement strand
CCGTATTCCTTCTCAATGTCCTGGCCGGTCTGCACCAGACGACCGGCGTATCTCATCACCTTGTCATATATCTTGGAACAAGCCCTCTTCTCGTCCTCACAGGCACAATCCAGCAGGGAAATACCCATCGTAATGCAACGGATGTCCAGCTTTTGCCGCATGAACATATTGACGGTTTCTTGAATTTCTACGGGTGAAAAAATCATAAGCAGCCCCAGAGTCTTTGTTTTTATGTCATCAGTTTATACCATAACAACATATTCTTGCAAGGGCTTGCTGTTATCGCTATACTATGCAGTATGAAGCTTTATACTTTCAAACATATAATAATGACAGCCGTAATAACAGCCGTCGTATCAGCCTCGTTTGTGGCGTTCATAAATAAAGCCGTGCATCTGTCAAACCATATCGGGCAGAATGGCTCAGCGGCTTTTGATACAACGCAAAACCAGGACTCCGCCGAGAACAAGCTGGATGCCCTTGGACAGGAGATAGACATAGACGATGTTTCCGGCGCGGAGTTCGTGCTGGAGACCAACAGCCCCGTCCTGCAGCTGACTGCCAGCAGCAAGGACTACACCCAGGACGAGATGCAGAACATCTCGGTCTACGAGAAGTGCAACGAGGCGGTCGTCAACATCACCACCCAGGTCATGGGCTACAACTGGTTCTACGAGCCTGTCGTAGCGTCAACCGGCTCCGGCTCCGGCTCCATTATAGACAAGCGTGGCTATGTGGTGACAAACGTGCACGTCATAGAGAACGCCTCCACGATAAACATCTCGCTCGCGGACGGCACGAGCTACGAAGGCCGTGTCGTCGGGCAGGACAAGGAGTGCGACATTGCCGTGCTCAAATTTGACCCGCCTGAGAACGCGGAGCTAAAGACCATCTCGTTTGGCGACAGCACAAACCTCAAGGTCGGACAGAAGGTCATAGCGATAGGCAACCCCTTTGCCCTTGAGCGGACGATGACCACAGGAATCATATCAGGACTGGGGCGTCCGATACAGGAAAGCGACAACGTGATTATCCGCGACATGATACAGACCGACGCGGCGATAAACCCCGGCAACTCCGGCGGCCCCTTTTGGACAGCCAGGGGCGCATGATTGGAATCAACACGATAATATATTCATCATCCGGCTCTTCCAGCGGGGTAGGTTTCGCGATTCCTGCCGCCACAGCCCGCCGCGTAGTCAACGATTTGATGAAGTACGGCAAGGTGAACCGTGGCATAATGCAGCTATCCCTGATTCAGAACACAGCCCGCATCGCAAGCTACGCCGGTTACGGAATCTCAACAGGCATGATAGTGAGCCGGGTGGCCAAGGGCAGCGAGGCGGAGAAAGCAGGGCTTAAAGGTGGCACAAAGGCCGTCCAGTACGGAAGGTTCAACACCACGACGATTTACCTGGGCGGGGACGTGATAACCAAGATAAACGGAATAGCTGTCTCCAAGCTTGCCGACTACTACAGTGCCCTGGAGGACAAGAAGCCCGGTGACACCGTGACAGTCACTGTATGGCGGGAAGGCAAATACGTCCAGCTCAAGGTCGTACTGGAAGCCTACACCGACACGACATCCTCTGGAAAGAGTATTTAAAAACTTCAATAAAAGCAGGACGAAAACAGGGCATGTCAAAAGCTGAACATGCCCTGTATCAACATTTTTCAATTCTTATGGGGTAACTTGTAAAGATTACCCCCGCTTTTCTGCCAGAACTCGCGGCATTTTTACGGAAATTTTCTGATATACAAATCTTCAAATCGGGGTTATAATAAGAGAAAAGCTTATATGCTATCGCTGTTATAAGGAGTAGTACAGAGTATTATGGCAAATTTCGAGAACATCCCCGACGTAAAGCTGGGAATCATCGCGGTCAGCCGCGACTGCTTCGTCATTTCATTATCCGAAAAGAGGCGGGCGGCAATCGTAAAGGCATTCGGAAGTAAGGGCAGCCTGTACGAGGCCAAGACCACCGTTGAGAACGAAAAGGATATGCTCAAGGCTGTTGATGAGGTTCAGAAGGCCGGCTGCAATGCCTTGGTCGTGTTCCTCGGAAACTTCGGCCCTGAGACCCCGGAGACACAGATTGCCCAGAAATTCGACGGCCCCTGTATGTTCGTGGCGGCTGCCGAGGAGACCCAGAATGACCTGATTAACGGACGCGGCGATGCATACTGCGGAATGCTCAACTGCTCCTACAACCTGAACCTGCGCCACCTCAAGGGCGT
The DNA here is from genome assembly GCA_017453705.1 of Treponema sp. Classification (GTDB taxonomy): domain Bacteria; phylum Spirochaetota; class Spirochaetia; order Treponematales; family Treponemataceae; genus Treponema_D. The sequence continues at coordinate 678 of JAFTEK010000175.1, read as the reverse complement.
GATTCCCGAATACCCGGTCGGAACTGCCGATGACATCGCCAAGATGATAGAGGAGTTCATCCCAGTCGCCCGCACCATCATTGGCCTCAAGAACCTCAAGATAATCACATTCGGCCCGCGCCCACAGGACTTCTTTGCCTGCAACGCCCCAATAAAGGGACTCTACGACATTGGCGTGGAGATTCAGGAGAACTCCGAGCTTGACCTTCTGGTGGAATACCGCAAGCACAAGGACGACAAGAGAATCCAGTCCGTCGTGGACGACATGGCCAAGGAGCTGGGTGTCGGAGGGAACCAGTTCCCGGAGATGCTGCCCCGCATGGCGCAGTTCGAGCTTACGCTGCTCGACTGGATTGAAGCCAACAAGGGCAGCAAGAAGTACGTTGTCCTCGCAGACAAGTGCTGGCCCGCATTCCCCAAGGAATTTGGCTTTGAGCCTTGCTATGTCAACAGCCGCCTTGCCAGCCGTGGCATCCCGGTCGCCTGTGAGGTGGACATCTTCGGTGCGCTCTCTGAGTACATCGGAACCTGCATCTCCGGCGAGCCTGTCACCCTGCTTGACATCAATAACTCCGTGCCTGCCGACATGTACGAGCAGAGCATCAAGGGCAAGTTCAAGTACGACTACAAGCTCAATGACACCTTCATGGCATTCCACTGCGGAAACACGCCCTTCTG
>JAFTEK010000174.1 GCA_017453705.1 Treponema sp. | reverse complement strand
AGTTCAGAGGCTGTTCCGTATGCCAAGACAGGCGGGCTTGCCGACATGGTGAGCGCGCTAGCAATCCAGTTAACCAACATGGGGCATGATGTCAAGATTGTCATCCCCCGCTACTACAAGATAGACAGGAAGAAACTCACCCAGCTTGAGGGGCCGATGGCAGTCGCCGCTGGCCAGCAGGAGACATGGACTGCGGTTTATACGACTTCCATGCCCGGCTGTGACAAGCTCAAGGTCTACTTCATCGACCACGAGCAGTGCTTCGGACGCGATGGAATCTATGGGGTGCCCGGTGAGAGCGACTTCCACGACAACCCCTACCGCTTTGCCGTGCTTGCCCACGGTGCTTTTCAGCTCTGCCGCAAGCTGGGCTGGTTCCCTGACATCATCCACGCCCACGACTGGTCCAGCTGTCTTGCCCCGGTCATTCTTAAGCACATCTGCCGCTACTCTGGCTTTGAACGGACGGCGAGCGTCCTGACAATACACAACCAGGGCTATCAGGGACAGTACGGCAAGGACAAGTTCCCCGCGCTCGGCATAGACTGGGGGCTTTACTATGGGGCGGGATTCGAGCATCAGGGGGGAATCAACTTCCTGCAGGCAGGAATCAGCTCCGCCGACATGATAACGACGGTCTCGCCGACCTATGCTTGGGAAATCCAGACTGCCGAGGGCGGATTCGGGCTGGACGGCCTGCTCCGTGTGCGAAGCGATGTCGTGAAGGGCGTGCTCAACGGGGCGGACACCAAGTATTGGAACCCGGAGAGCGACACGAAGATTCCTGCCAACTTCTCTGCGAAAGATTTGTCCGGCAAGGCAAAGTGCAAGGAAGAATTACAGAAGAAGTTCGGCTTGGAAGTGGATCCGTCCATCCCGGTCTTTGCGATGGTGACCCGCCTTGTTGACCAGAAGGGAATAGGCGATGTGTTCGGGCCTACTTATGGGGCTATGTACCCGATGTGCCGCGACATGAACATCCAGTTTGTCGTCCTTGGAAGCGGGGAGGGCTGGTGTGAGAACGAGATAAACTCCCTCCAGTGGCAGCTGGGTAACTTCCGTGCTTACGTGGGCTACAACGAGGCTCTTAGCCACCTGATAGAGGCGGGAAGCGACTTCTTCCTCATGCCGTCCAAGTATGAGCCTTGCGGCTTGAACCAGATATACTCCATGCTCTACGGAACCCTGCCCATTGTAAGACGGACAGGCGGTCTTGCGGATACTGTTGCCAACTATAACGAGCAGACTGGCGATGGAACTGGATTTGTCTTTGACCAGCTGAACCCTGGTGCGATATACAACACTGTCGGCTGGGCGACTTGGGCATACTATAACAGGAAGGATGACATCCGCAAGATGCAGATACGCGGCATGAAGCAGGACTTCGGCTGGGACATAGCCGCTAACAAGTACCTTGATGTCTACAAGGAAGCCCTCAAGCGGGGCTGCGGAATAGACTGGAGGAACTAGTAAAAAATTAAGGGGACGACGTGTGTAAGTCGTCCCTGTTTTGACAAATGCAGGCTTTTTCTATATACTCTTAGTCGTCTATGCCCCGAGTTGTCTTGGGCCTCGGCTCCAACAAGTCATATAAGGATTTTTCTCCGATATTTATTTTGCGTTTTGCCTGTCGAGAACTGCGGCATGTGCTGGACAAAGCCCTTTTTTCTTCAGTATACAAGAGTCGGGCTATGTACTTGACAGAACAGGATGACTTTTACAACATGGCTGTTACTGGTTATTTTTCTGGAAGCCCGGAGGAACTTCTTGCCGTCTGCCATAGTATTGAAGCTGCCTACGGAAGAGACAGAAGCTGTGAAGTTCGTAACGGCCCGCGTTCCCTTGACTTGGACATAGAGCTTTACGGTGAGGAAAAAATATCAAGAGCTGATTTGACGATTCCACATGAGAGGCTTATGGAGCGTGAGTTCGTGTTGCGTCCCATGCTTGAAATCCTTTCCCTTTGTGCCGATGTAAGAAGGGAGGACTTGGAAAAATACCGTGCTGCCTTGCTTTCCCTTGGGAACCAAGGGCTGGTAATGTTCCAAGACCAGAAAGAGTTTACGGAGGCCTTATATGGCGGGAACATTGGTTGACGAGGGAATTCAGCTGGACAGGGCTGATGGCTCGGAGGGGCGTGTTGCGAGGAAATTCACCGTTGGACAGTTTGACGGTCCTCTTGACCTCTTGTGGAGTCTGATTCGCGAGCAGCAGATAAATATCTATGACATACCGATTGCCCATATTACCGAACAGTATCTGGATTACCTAGATTATGCCGTTGAGACAGACCTTCAGGATTTGAGCGAGTTTTACGCATGGGCGGCTAAGCTCATTTATATAAAAAGCAGAACTTTGTTGCCTGAGAAGCCATCTGATGATTTAGGGGATGAGAGCATGGAAGATCCTCGCATGGAGCTTGTTGATCAGCTGATTGAATATCAGAGGTTCAAGAAGCTCTCTACCCTGATGGAAGAGCAGGAAGAGCAGGGGGAGTGGAGCTTTGAGCGCAAGAAGATTGAGCGTATGCTGCCATTTGAAGATGATGAGGATCAGTGGGAGAAGATGGATACATGGGCTCTTCTTGAGAATATGCAGAAGATTTTCAAGAACCTTACCAGTATCGCAGCTGATGAGCGTATTCTTATGACGAGCGAGGATATAACGCCAAACGAGAAGATAACCCTTATGACTGAGCTTTTGGACAGACATGGAGAATGTATGTTCACCGACCTGATAACAAGGAAGGGGAGTGAACTTGATGTTGTATGCGCTTTTATGGCCATCCTTGAGGCTGTAAAGCTTAAGATGGCGGACATATACCAGAACAGGATGTTTGGAGATATTAAGATATGCAGGAAGAGACAGGCGGCCTAGACGATAAAGCCGTTTCTGAGAAGCAGTTCCCGGCTGAAGTGGCAGTGGAAGTTGTTTCGGATAATCAGACAGAACAGACAAAAGAGACTGAACGAAGCGAAGAAGAAGTGAAGAAGTTTGTGGAGAGCAAGGAGCAGCTGAAATTTCCTGATGACGAGCTGGATTTTGAGGCAGAGCAGGAGGCTATCCGACAGAGAGCCAACATGAACCTTGATGACGAGACTGCCCTGTTGGAGGCTGTCCTCTTTTTGGAAAGTGAGCCTCAGTCTGTGGAAGCCCTTGCGAGGATAACTAGGTTTTCCGAGGATGTGGTGACGGAGTGCCTTGAAAGGCTCAAGGAAAAATATGAGGCTGCGGACTCAGGCATAGAGCTTTCTATGATTCTTGGTGGTTGGCTTCTTACCCCAAAGAAATCATGCTTTGATCTTGTGAAAGAACGTTATGGAAAAAAGAATGAAGGACGGCTTTCCAAAAGCGCAATAGAGACTCTTTCCATAATCGCATACAGTCAGCCCATAACCCGCGCTGAGATAGAGAGTATCCGCCATGTCAATGTGGACGCGATGATGCGCCTTTTGCTTGACAGAAAGTTTATAGCAGAGAAGGGGCATAAGGATATCCCTGGAAAGCCCACTATGTACGGAACAACAGACGAGTTCCTTGAGTTTTTCCACCTGCAGAGCATAAAGGACTTGCCACAGCTTGATGAGAAGGAGAGTGAGAGGTTTGAGCTTGCAAGGTAATACTGAAAGTCAGGGCAAGATGCGTCTGCAACTCTATATGGCTCGCTGTGGTGTTGCGTCCAGAAGGTCAAGCGAGGCTATAATCTCAGAAGGGCGGGTCAGTGTAAATGGGGTGACTGTCACAGAACCTGGAAGCAAAGTTGATTCTGGTGACACTGTTTGCGTGGATGGAAAAGAAATATCCCTTGAACAGGAAAAGCGTTATGTCCTGCTTAACAAGCCCGCAGGATATGTCTGCACCCTTTCGGATGACAGGGGAAGGCCTGTTGCTGCTGATTTGCTAAAGGAAGCTTATGATGAGAGGCTTTACAACGTGGGGCGGCTGGATATGTATTCATGTGGTCTTATCATTTTTACAAATGATGGGGATTTTGCGGCTAAGCTTTCGCATCCGTCTGCTGAGATGGAAAAGGAATACATTGTTGATTCCAGCCTTCCATTGCCCCGCCGTCTTGCCCAGGATTTTATGGATGGAATCCGTATAGACGGAGTTTTCTACAGGGCTAGAGAAGCAGAGGAGCTTAATGCCCGCAGGCTCAGGGTTGTCTTGGTAGAAGGCAAGAACCGCGAGATACGCAGGGTTTTTGAGCATTATGAGGTTGGAATAAAAAGGCTTATACGTATAAGGATTGGTAACGTGGGAATTGCTAATCTTTCGGAAGGGCAGTTTAGAGAGTTATCACCCAAGGAAGTCTCTGGATTGCTTCGCTTGTGCAGGAGTGGCCAGTATTAAGACTCCCAAATGACAAGAAATCTGCATCGGGGGTGAGGTGCATATTATGCTATCTTTTCTTTTCCTCTTCAAGTATTATTTCTATATTCTTTTTTTCTATATTTGACAATGCTTTCTCCGAAAAGCCATTTTTTACCCGCTCGTTATATGCAGGATACCAGCTTTCACCATTTATCTCAAAAAATGTTTTTAAATCCTCAGATTTAAATGAATATCCGTGCAAGGCATATATAGAATTTCTTATTATCCGTAACTGATTCTT
>JAFTEK010000173.1 GCA_017453705.1 Treponema sp. | reverse complement strand
CTCCTCATATTCTGACGGTGAGATATACAATCCCGGCTCGTCCTCCAGCTCAAGCAGCTCTTTTTCCTCTGACGACATACTGACCCTCTCCAACGCAGGCGACACAAAGGCGATAGTCCAGCTATGCTCCGTGGGAACATCCAGCAATACCACTGGCTCAGGCGGTACAGGCGGCATCTTTGACGAGTCCAATAGCAATCGTATTTCCTTCCTTGCAAGCAAAATAGGGCTGCCATCCGGCGGCTCGGTCACGCTTACACTCACATCCGGCAGCGAACAAGTCAGCTACACAGCCACTGCTTCAAGCGACGGCTACGTGTACTTTGACGTGCCCGCGATAAAAACAGGCTCTACAGTCACCGCAAAAATGGACATACGAAACAGCTCCAATACACTCGTACTGACCGGCAGTGCAAAAGAGACCATCTCCACCAGCAGCAACAACCTGGACATAAGCCTGTCTGACAAGATGTCCATCCCGGTCACAACTTCGTTCAGCGAGGACTTCTTTATGTTTGGCATAAAGGATGAGACAGGGGTTATAAAATACTACTACCCAGGCAGCACAGAGTCCTTCAAGGCCAAAATAGGCTCCACCATCCAGTATATGGGGCTTAAGCTGGATCAAGGAGGTTCTATACAGACCACGGGCAACTGGCAGGACTTCACCGTCACCGATGGGGCGGAGCTTGAAATGGAGCTGGAGGCAGGAGGCTCATATTATTATAACATAGCGGGAAACTGCGTCAGCTTTTCATTCTATCACAACTGGATGTCAGGTGAAATTGACCTTGTTTCATCTGCGGATTTTTATATGCCTCCCCTGTGCGCGGCTAAAGTAGCAGGGCTTTTGACTATTGAGGATGTGACCTACTATCTTGCCCCTGATGATGTAACCGCAACGCTGATAACTCCTACTGACACAGTATCCGACGGAGAGATGGTCAAAGCCTATTTCAAGCTCAAGATTGGCGGGGTAACAAGCGCGGAATTCGACACAAACCGTGTTGCAGCAGAGACCCACGCCTAGCTGGAAAAAAACTGATTGATAGCCACTCCCATTCATGCTATAATAGGCTAAAATGTCGGAAAACAACGGGAAGGACTGCGAATGTACAGCCCTAAGAGCCCTGCTTGACAATCTGGAATTCCTCACCTTTGTACTGGATGAATATGGCCAGACCATCCTCTATGCCAACGCCGCATTTATGTCTTTCATGCAGTCGGATGTCTGTGACGGCAAGACTGTCGCTGAATTCATCGCAGAGGACGAGGACAAAAAGCAGAGGCGGGCCAGTTTTCTAGGCAATATCATAGGCTGCAAAGACCCCTCGCGCGGAGTCTTTTGCCCCGAAATAAACCGTTGGTTCAAACTTTCCGTCAACCCGCTCAACTGGAACGGAAGCCCGGCCCAGTCCTATATGGCACGCGACATAACCGACGACAAACGTGTAGAAGACTTACGGCTAGAAAAGGACATGGCCTACGACACCTTCACCAAGAAATTCAACGTGACCGTATGGGAGTACAACAAGGAAACCCACACTGTCATAATGATACAGAGGGACGCTAACAATACATTCGGCAAGTTTGGGCTTCCGAACGTCATAGAGGACGTGCCCTACAGCCTGGTTTCCAACGTGGACGATAGGGACATTGACAAATTCGTCCGCATGTATACCTCGATAGACGCGGGGATGAAGAAGGCCGATGCCAAAATCATGCTCACAAACCATATTACGCATGATAACTTCTCCCTGCACATAATTCTGTCCAGCTTTACGGACTACCTGGGGCGGGAGAAGATTATAGGGGTAGGAATCGACATAAGCGCGAGCCAGAGGGAAGAAGAGAAATACCGCAGGCTCAAGAAGCAGCTGTCGGACGTTATGGAAATTTCCTATGAGTCCGCCCTGCTTGACCTGGCCCAGAACCGCTGCCATGAGCATAAATGCCTGAGCGACACCGTTCTCCGCAAGCACGAGTCCACGACAGCTGACGGCTTTATCTATGCCATAGGAATGGACATAGGCGACCCCAAGCTCCAGAGCGAGTTCTTTGACCGTTTTTCGATAGAATCCATGCTGCTGGACTTTAACAACGGCATACAGCAGCTATATATGGAATTCCCAACCGCAAGCTCCGGACTGGAAATAAAGTGGCTGCGTATCACGGCAAACCTGAGCATGAACCCGGAGACGGATTCTGTGGAAGCCCTGACCTACCTCATGGACATAAGCGAAGAGAAAAAGCACTCCTTTATAGTAAAATCCCTCGCTTCCGGCAGCTTCCATTTTATCGCCTTTGTCTATGCGGACACCAAGGAGGTTGAGTTCTTCTCAAACAGCACCGACATCTACTACATACCAGGGAATGTAAACCTGACGGACTATGACAATTGCCGCAAAATCAGGGCCGAAAACTTCATCATGACGGAAGAAGAACGCAAGGCCTACATAGAAAGCTCCCAGATTGAAGTAATTCGTAAGGAACTCAAGAACAAAAGCTCCTATGCGATCTCTCTCAACCAGACAGTGGCGGGAAAAAACTCTCACCTTCAGATAATCTACTCCTGGGCATTTGAAGAGATGGACATACTTCTCGCCCTCTGCGTGGACATAACCGAATCCTATATCAAGGAGCAGGAATACATCAAGGGCATGGAAAAGGCCGTAATGGAAGCGGAGAAAGCGGCCAAGTCCAAGATGGAGTTTATCTCCCGCATAAGCCATGACATCCGCACCCCCCTGTCAGCCATAACAAGCATGACGGAATTTGCCTTTGAAGACATAGATGACAGGGAAAAGCTTATCGGAGACCTGGAGAAGATTAACTCTTCCAACCACTTCCTTATGAGCCTGATAAACGACGTGCTGGACGTGTCCAAAATAGACTCCGGCCGCATAGAGCTGATTCCGGAGCTTTACTATCACGATGACTTCATCGAGGACATAAAGAATATGTTTGTACCCCTCTGTGACCAGAAAGGGGTAAAATTCACCGTCATAGATACAGGACTAGAAGTCAGCGCGATATATGTAGACAAGGTTCGCTTAAACCAGATAGTCCTCAACCTGATTTCCAACGCCTACAAGTACACTCCCAAGGGAGGCAGCATCACCCTCACTCTGGCTTCACGCAGGATGGATGAAAAGGAATGTCTGGTAGACATAACAGTGGCCGACACAGGCATTGGAATGGGCGAGGACTTCCAAAAGAAGATGTTCACCCCCTTCTCCCAGGACCTTGGCAACCCTGAGAGGCAGAAGCTCAGGTCGGGAACAGGAATAGGCCTGTATATAGTAAAGAAGCTGGTCAACTTGATGGGCGGCACGATAGACGTGGAAAGCGAGCTGCACAAGGGAACCAAAATCCACATGGCCATCCGATTCCCCTACGAAGCAGGATTCCGCGGCAAGTCACACAATCAGGCCGTCATTGAGCGAAAGCCCCTTTCCGGCCGGGTTCTTTTGGCAGAAGACAACGAGATAAATGTCGAGATAGCCCTGCGTACCCTTCATGCTATGGGCCTTGAGGCGGACACTGCGGAAAACGGTGCGATTGCGCTCAAGAGGTTCAAGGAGTGCAGCCCCGGAACTTACATCTGCATACTTATGGACATACAGATGCCCATTCTGTCGGGCTATGAGGCGACGGAGGCCATACGCTCACTGGACAGGGAAGACGCCAAGACCATACCTATCTTTGCCCTGTCCGCAAACGCCTACAGCGAGGCCGTGCAGCAGAGCGAGAAGTCCGGCATGAACGGTCATATCTCCAAGCCCATCGACAAAGATGCCCTCTACAAGGCTTTGCTGCAGGCTAGCGAACAAGCAAAGGCCGACTCCTGAGACAGGCTCATAGAAAACTCTGGTTAGGATTTTTTAATGGACACAAAGAAACTGGACAAGTGGGCGCAGCTCCTCTTGGACACAAGCAAGCGCAACAAGCTGGTCAACTTCAAGGACTCCAAGTCTTCCACCTTGGAGATAGTCTGCCCTGATGCAGCCTTGTTATTCGGCAGGTGTGACGCTGACGCCGATTTTGAAGTCGTAGGCCCAAGGCCCAGTGACGAAAAGAGCCTGGATGACCCCCTCCGCCCCCAGTCCGAGGAGGATTTCCTTCCAAAAGAAGAATACATTTCGCGTTATGCCTCTCTGGTAAAAAAGGCGGGGCAGCTTTTAGTCTACGGAAAGCTTGCCGACCCCCTGTCCGTGATGAAAGTGCTGGACAAGAAATCCCGCAGCGCCCTCGATGAGACAGGCGTGAACGTAAGCTATCTTGCCTTTGGATTTGTCCGATGGAAAGAAAACAAGGAGGCTTCCCCCTTCTTTCTGGCTCCCCTGCTCCTTGTGCCTGTCAGCCTGGAAAGCAAGTCCGCGGTCAGCCCCTGGCACATAAAGCCCACCGGGGACGACATAGTAGTGAACCCGACGCTGGACTACATAATGCACTCGGAATACAACATCTGTCTTCCAGAATACATGGACGGAGAGGGACTGACCGCATATCTTGACAGGCTGCGGGAGATTGTACAGCCTTTGGGCTGGAGCGTGACGGCTGAGTGCAAGCTTGGCAGCTTTTCCTTCCTAAAGATGAACATGTACCGCGACATGAAGGACAATGCAGACCTTATCATGCAAAACGCTAATGTCCGCATCCTGCTGGGAGAAGGAGCGGAGACGGCCCATGAGCCGCCTCAGGGAAGGCAAGCCCAAGATACCCCGCCCTTGTCAGACATACATGCCGTGGTGGACGCGGACTCCAGCCAGCTGAAGGCCATTGCCCTGGCAAGAAGCGGAAAAAGCTTTGTCCTGCAGGGGCCTCCCGGAACAGGCAAGAGCCAGACCATAACAAATATCATCGCGGAATGTCTATATAATGGAAGAAAAGTCCTCTTTGTGTCCGAAAAACAGGCCGCTCTAAACGTTGTCCACGACAAGCTCAAGGCCGCGGGGCTTTCGGACTTTTGTCTGGAGCTGCACAGCCACAAGTCCAGCAAAAAGGCAGTCATAGACGAGCTGTGCCGTACCCTCCGCGCGGAGCGATACAGGCTGACTTCACGCGCGGACAAGGAAATCCAGGCACGGGATGCGGCAATGAAAAGGCTGGATCTGTACGCCAGTGAGCTGCACCGCACAAGGCAGGGGCTGGACTGCAGCATATACGAGCTTTATTCAGCACTGGCCTCTGTCAAGCACGCCCCGGATGTCCCCTACATCGTAGAAGGCATAAGAGGTAGAGATGCCGCATACCTTTCCGAGATGACATCCCTGCTGGGCCAGTACGCGGACTATACAGGAACTGTCGGCGAGGACTACAAGCAGAACGCCTGGTACGGCTACAGGAAAGACAGCCTTTCATACGAGGAGAAGGCGGCATTACAGGATGCCCTGTCCAGCCTTGCGGCCGCCATAAGGGAGCTTATCCCTATTTGCAGTGATTTTTCCGGCCGCTACGGTCTGTCTTGTGAAAAACTATGCGACTGCCACAACTGGGAGGAAGCACTTTCCCTGCTGTCCACGACTGACGTGCTTGTGCCGGCCCTTCTGGACAAGAACCGTTTCAGCTCAGTCCTGTCCACCGCAAGGCAGATGGCACAGGATGCAGAGAAAATCAGCCAGCTTAAAAGCAGCCTGGACTCTGAGTTTGAAGGTGAAATCTACAAAAAAAACGGCCAGGACTGGAACAACAGGCTTAAAAAGCAATTCCAGTCCGTCTTTTCACGCCTTTTCAGCAAGGACTACAAGGGCATCATGACGGAACTCCGCCTTGCAAGCAGGACGGGCAGGAAGTTCCGATATGATGAAGCCGTAAGGCAGACCGGCGCGCTAAGGGAATACCAAGAGCTGCTGGAGGAATTCGCAGGATGCGAGGCCAGGGTTCTGGAACTTACCAAGCCGGTCGCAAGCACAAGGCCTGAGGAATCCCTCACAGGCGGCCTTGGCACTGCATACACAGGACTGCAAAGCGACTGGAATCATATACTGGGGGAGCTTTCCCGGCTGGAAGCCCTGCATGACAGGGGAATGGACTTTGCCCTGCTTCCCTCTATGGACGGTGAGTCCTTTGCAAAGGAAAAGGCTGTTTTTGCCTCCTACGCACAAAAGTTTTCCAGCATCAGGGTCTCCTATGCCAGCGGCATAAGGCTGTTACAAGAAGGATTCTCCCCCGAAGTATTCAGCCCTAGCGAGGGCAGTCTGACGGATGTGCTTGCAAAGTGCCAGGCATGCCTTGCTGAGATGGGCAAACTGGACAACTGGATGAGGTTCCATAAGCTACTGGGCGAGATAGGACAGAAGGGGGCTTTCCCCTATATCCAGCAGGTTATTTCCATGAAAATTCCACCAGCCCTTGTCGTGGACTGCTACCTGAAGGCATTCTACAGCCAGGCCATCCATGCCCTCATCTCGGATATCCCGGAGCTTGCGGATTTCTCGCGTGTATCACAGGACAAGGCCGTGTCTGTTTTCGCTGAGAAGGACAGACTGCAATTTGAGATAAGCAGAATCCAGATACAGGAAAAGCTCGCCGCCCTCCGCCCCTCGCTGGACATGCTGGCCCCCAAGAGCCCCGTGTCCATATTGCTCAGGGAAGGTGAAAAGAAACGGAAGCAAAAGAGCATAAGGACGCTTATTGCAGAGACCGGCGACCTGGTGCAGATTCTCAAGCCCTGCTTCCTGATGTCGCCCTTGAGCGTAAGCATGTTCCTAAGTAGCGGCATAAGCTTTGATACCGTGGTATTTGACGAGGCTTCACAGATTTTCCCGCAGGATGCCGTCGGTGCGGTTTACAGGGGCAGGCAGCTCATCGTCGTTGGCGACTCCAAGCAGATGCCGCCCAGCAACTTCTTTAACAACTCAATGGAGATGGAAGGAGACGAGGACTTTGATGACGTGACGGACTTTGAGTCCATACTGGACATGTGTTCCCCTTCCCTGCCACAAAGCTCCCTGCTATGGCATTACCGCAGCCGCTATGAGCAGCTCATCGCCTTTTCCAACAAGAACTTTTATGGCGGCAGCCTGATGACATTCCCCTCCGCGTCCGGAGGGCTAAAGGGTACCGGCGTGGACTATTACCACGTGGACGGCATATTTGACAGGAAAAACCACACAAACCTTGCAGAAGCCGAGCGCGTGGCTGACTTGGTTTTTGAGAACGCACGCCTGTACCCGTCCCGCAGCCTGGGCGTAGTAGCATTCAGCGTGTCCCAGCAGAACTTGATAGACTCCCTTTTATCGCGCAAAAGGCATCAGGATCCTACTCTGGAAGAATTCTTATCCCGCGACAAAGAGCAGCCCTTCTTTGTCAAGAATCTGGAGACTGTACAGGGGGATGAGAGGGACACGATTATTTTCAGCGTCGCCTACGGCCATGATGCGGAAGGAAAGCTCCTGCACAACTTTGGCCCGCTAAACAGGCAGGGCGGGGAACGCAGGCTCAACGTCGCCGTGACCCGCGCCAAAATAAACGTCCAGCTTGTCTCTTCCATGCACGGAACGGACATAGACCTGGGACGCACAAACTCGGAGGGGGCAAGGCTGCTCAAGGACTATCTGGAATACGCAGAGCATGGTGAAAAGTCGCTGGGAAGCGGCAGTACGCCCAGCCGGTCCGCCATGACCAGGGATGAGGACAGGGGACTTGAAACAGAGGTCGCAGAATTCCTTTCAAGCAAGGGCTACAAGGTGGAAATGCAGGTAGGCTGCGGCAGCTCCAAGATAGACATAGCCGTGAGGCGGGCGGACGGAAGCTACGCGCTGGCAGTGGAATGTGACGGCGCCAACTACAAGAATGCCGCCAACACCCGCGACAGGGACAGGCTCAGGGCAGAGCAGCTCACAAGGATGGGCTGGCACTACTACCGGGTATGGTCAACTGACTGGTTCAAGAACTGCGAGATAGAAAAGGAAAGGCTTTGCTCGGCAGCAGAGGCCGCCATGACAGACAAAGGAATCACTGACACTGAGAAAACCGTCTGCGCAGAACAACACGCCAGTGCGGCAGGAGCAGTCGCGGAGATAGCCCCCCAGGAGCACGTTTCTTTTCCTGTATACAAGGAAGCCGATGTCTCCAATATAGTCCGCTCCGCAGGGATTGCAAAAAACGTGACTCCAGATAAACTAAAAAAGATTGTAAAGTCCATCCTCGATGTCGAATCCCCCCTTTCCGAAGAGATACTGCTTAAAAGAATTTGCTTTTTGTTCGGCAGGGAGAAAGTCACAACGACGGTAAAACAGCTCTATGACGGGCAGATGTCAGGATGTGAGGATGCTGGTATCATAAGGAAAGACGGCTTTTTGTATCTGGCAGGGCAAAGAGACTTTCAGCTTAGAGTACCAGGGGCATCGTGCCAGTCACCCCGCGAGATAAGGCATATAGCACTTGAAGAGCTGGCATCAGGCATTTACACGGTACTCAAGCAGAATATAAGCGCGGACAAGGACAGCCTGTACCGCACACTTACCGTAGCCCTTGGATTTGGCCGGCCAGGGGAAGCCATGACAGCCCGCTTGAATCAAGCGCTCAGGCTGCTAGGCGACACAGTGCGTCTTAGCGGCAACATCCTGTCGCTGGCAGATTAAAGCAGGGCGAGGCCTACCATCTCGTCCACAGTCCTATACCCCCGGCTCTTCATAAAGTAAACCAGCCCTGTGATTATCTCTTCCATAACATGTGGATTGGAGAATTTGGCACTGCCCACCTGCACCGCACTGGCTCCCGCCATAATGAACTCAACAGCATCCTGCCAGCAAGAAATGCCCCCCATGCCGACGATGGGAACCTGCTTAAGCGAAGGAAGCTTTTTGAGCGCGGAGGCTACATCGTACACCATCCTGAGTGCGATAGGCTTTATCGCAGGGCCGCACAAGCCAGCCCTCACGTTGTCAAAGACAGGCCTGGCTCTTTCTATGTCTATGCTGACTGCACTTATCGTGTTTATAAGGCTAAGAGCGTCCGCGCCCGCATCCACACAGGCTATGGCAACCTCAACAATATCAGGGGCATTTGGCGAAAGCTTGACCATCAGTGGCTTTTTGCAAGCCTTCCTTACAGCGGCGACACAGCTGGCCGCCTTTTCCGGATCCAGCCCCCAGGCTTGTCCGCCAGCTTTAACGTTAGGGCAGCTTATGTTGAGCTCTATCATCGGGATGTCCGTTGCATCGAGCAGGGCGGCTCCCTCTACGTATGACTCCAAGTCGCTTCCCGCCAGATTCGCTATTGCAACAGGCTTTAGCTTGAGCATCTCAGGAAGCTCCTCCTGTATAAAAGCCCTGACTCCCGGATTCTGCAAACCTATGGAGTTGATGTTTCCCGAAGCGACTTCGATTATCCTCTGCCCGCTGTTGCCCAGTCGGGGTTCAAGCGTAACTCCCTTGCCCACTATACCGCCAAGCAAGTCCACATCCTCAAGTCCCCTATAGTTCTGCCCAAAACCAAATGTACCCGACGCGGCTATAATCGGGTTGCTGAATTTTACACCAGCAATCCTGACACTTGTATCAGGTATATAGTCAACAGGGAGCGGCTTTCTTTTTGGGACAGGAGGGGCAAAGACCATCTTCTCTGCGTCAAAAACAGGCCCGTCCTTGCAGACCCGTGCGTTGCCGTCAGTCGTAGGGATGGTGCAGCCCAGGCATGCACCGACCCCGCACAGCATGTGGGCTTCCATGCTGACATAACAGCGGACTCCGGCTTGTTTGGCGATATCTTTCAAATAAGCAAGCATGGGGATAGGCCCGCAGGCATATATGGCCTTGTAGCCCTTCTCCTTGATTACATCCGCAGTGAGAGCCGCACTTAAAATTCCCCGTATGCCTTCACTGCCATCCTCGCTCGTAACAATAAGGTTTTTAGCTTTTACATTTTCCAGACCATAGCTGGTTCCCCTAAAAGATGCAAAGAAGTCGTATGACTTTTCCGGCAGGGATTCCGCAAAGAAAGCCACCGGTGCGACTCCTATTCCCCCGCCGACTATACAAACAGGAGCATGGTCTTCCCTCGTAAAGCCATTGCCCAAGGGGCCTATAATCTGGATTTCATCACCGGGAAGCAGGCTTGCAAGCTCCTTTGTACCCTTCCCCTTTTTTAGGATGAGAAACTGGAGCTTAACAAGCTTGAGGCCTGTCTCCAAGTCCACACGCTCCTCACTGTGGTATACGCTTATGGGGCGGCCGTATTCAACGGAGCTTACAGTCCTTTTTAATAGGTAGAACTGGCCGGGTCTGGGAGCCAGCTGCTCCGGCCGGGGCAATATAGCATCGGTCTCCAGCAGGTAGACATCCGACTGACCCTTGACTAAATTGGATTTGTTAACAATGCACTTGCAAAAGTATTGCAGTCCGTGTCCTGATTCGTCTATTTCAGCTAAGTCCATATTTCCCCCTTTTGTTTACAACCGGAATCTCTAAAACTCGCCCCAGGCGTTTTTCTAGGTTCCCAATAGTTTGTTTACCGCATCCAAAAGGCTCTCGCCTTGTTCCAACCGAATGTTTTTGGCACAGCCCGCCCGTTTGCCAGCCTCCAGATCACGCCAGCTGTCGCCTATCATGAAGGAGGCGGAAAGGTCGATGTTGAAGTCATTCGCCGCCTGAACAAGCAACCCCGGCTCCGGCTTGCGGCAGCTGCACGGCCTCTTGTAAGCCTGCCTTTCACCGGGAAAGCCTGAGTCCGGGTGGTGGGGACAAAAATAGATTGCATCCAGATATGCCCCCTCACGTCCCAGCAGGCTTTCCATCTTATTGTGGATTTCCTGCAGCTGTGCAAAATCAAGCTCGCCCCTCGCAATCTGGGGCTGATTTGTCACCACTATGGCAAGGTTGCCGGATTCGTTTATCTTGCGAACCGCCTCAGCCGCACCGGGCAGCAGCTCCATGTCATCTATGTTGGTAAGAAAGCCCACGCTCCTGTTTATCGTGCCGTCCCTGTCCAGAAAGAAAGCCTTCTGCGGCTGTGAAAGGTTCCTGGCTTGCACAAGCCCCCCCCCTATGTCCGCTTCCACCTGTCGGTATCGATCCGGGGTGCCCATGTCCTTGACATACTCAGTGGAATCATAAGCGAAAAGTCTCCCGGTCTTTACCAGAGGTTTTAGGATATCACGATCCAAATCCAGCTTACCCCCGCGCCTTTCATCAGGAAGAGCGGACTCGGCAAGGGAGAGAAGCTCGGCTGAGAGTATCAGTATCCCGGCATTGACCCGGTTGTGATAAAAGACACGCTCCTCATCCTTGTTCAGCCATCGGACAAGCCTGTGGCTGTCATGGGGCATTCCTCCTTCTTGCTCAGGAGGCAGCATCTCAGTCTCTATCAAGGATGAGTCATAGGGGTGGCTGTTGGGATGAGTGAGCAGGGTCGCAAGTGCGTTGGATTCCGCCTTCTGTTTTTTGTGAAAGTCGATAAAGCGGGCAAAGTCTATGTCGAATATCGTGTCACCATTAAGAAGGATAAAGTCTTTGTCCAGAGCCGGAACCTTGTACAGGGCACCGGCTGTTCCCAACGGCTCGCTTTCTTCGTAGTAACTTATCTTAACACCAAAGGCTGACCCGTCACCGAAATATTCTCGGATAAAATGCCCCAAGTGACCTATTACAAGCGTTATATCAGTGATTGAATTCCGTGCCAGACACTCGATTTCCCATTGCAGGATGGGCTTGCCGCATATTCGTATCATGGGCTTGGGTAGGTCGGCAACCACGCTGGCTATCCGCGTCCCCTTTCCGCCCGCCATAATGACAGCTTTCATTCCGGAAAGAAATGCTCCTCCAGTGCCAGGCACAGGGCATGGTAAACAGGCAGGTGCAGCTCCTGTATCTTGAATGTCTCAGTCTCAGGTACGATTATCGCGGCATCCGCCATTTTTGCAATGCGCCCCCCGTCCCGTCCGGTAAGGGCTATCGTAGGCATATCCTTGGCTTTTGCCACAGCCATAGCATACACGATATCCTTGGAATTGCCACTGGTGGAAATACCTAGAAAAACATCGCCGCTTTTTCCAAGAGCCAGAATTTGCTGGGCAAAGACAACGTTTCCATCAACATCGTTCAAGCTGGCTGTAAGCAAGGCCGTATGAGCACAGAGGCTTATAGCAGGAAGTCCGCACTCAAGTTTATCCGCAAGATAGCCGGCGCAATCTCCATCACCTTTGGCCAGCTTGTCCAAGAAAGCCCTGTCAGGCCGCCTCTTTTTTACAAAGGCTTTCATCAGCTCCCCGACTATATGATCGCTGTCCGATGCACTGCCACCGTTTCCAGCGACAAGCAGTTTGCCAGCGGCAGAAAAAGAGTTTTCCAACAGGGAATAAGAGTCACGTAAGCCTTTCTCACAGACCGAAAGGGCTGGATAGCGGGATATAAGCTCTTGTATATGGTCGGTCATACAGGCTGCCCCATAAGAGAGCCAGCATTTCCATCTTCATCTAGCTCAAGCGGGGGTAACCCTGACTTTTCCAGCTGCTCCAGCTGGCTCTTGAGCGCCCATGAAATCTTGTTCTGCTCTTCCAGCCTCTGAGCCAGTACCTTGCTCAAGAAGATGCCATAGTGGGGGTTACGGCGGATAAGCAGGAGGAATACGGCCTTTGGAACCTTGATAAGGCGGCACATATTGCCTGTCGCGATGACTGTCGCCGTCCGCCTGTCATCCAAGAGGAATGCCATTTCTCCGATGAACATATCAGAAGGGGTCAGTATTGCGGAAAGCCTGCCATTCATGTAAACGGCATAACGCCCTGACACGATAAAATACAGGTCGTTGCTCAGGTCATTCTGGCGGCAGACAATTTCCTTGTCCTTGTAGTGAATCGTGTCCAGATTCTGGATGAAGCCGGGGATTGCGTTGACCGAATCCATGCTGTTCTTGATGGCGAAGGTAACGATGTTGCCCTTCTCGTTGTACTCGACCTTCTGAACGACGCCCTGGCTCATCTTGATGCCGCGTCCGTGCAGTTCGTCGTCTTCTGCCTTGCGGGCAAGCATTTTCTTCCAGTCAAAGCCGTCTCCGTCGTCTTCAATGCGGAAGGCAGAGGCGCCCTTGCGTATTTCATAGAAGATGCGGACTTTCCGGTCCTTGTACTGGTCCATCTGGCTGCGCTCGGAAATCAGGTCCATGATGTCGTTGCCTTCCATGAGCCACTTGGTCTTTTCACTGTAGCTTATCTCAAGGTTACCGTGTTCAACCGCATTGTTCAGGAACTCGGAGAGGGCCAGCTTGAGCCCGGAACAGCTGTCGCGGGAAATGCGGTCCGTGTTGTACAGGTAGCTGACGAGCATGTTGGAATAGAAGTGCAGGTTCATCGGGTCGTTGCCCGAGACAAAACTACCCTTTTCCTCGCCACCGATTATCTCTTTAAGTCCGCGGGTATAGAGGAACTGGTCGTTGGAAGCAAGGATCTTGAGCAGGCGCTGGAAGTGGTCGCGGAACTCGTTTGAAGTAACCGTGGCAAGGATGTTCACGTCTTTCTTTTCTTCCAGTTCCCGGGCCTTGCTCCTGCTCTTGCAGATGACGATAATGCCTCCCGAGTGCAGCCAGCTGTCCTCGCAGACTGCGTCCAGCACGGACTGGCAGTCCAGCTTTTCATCGGCGAAATCCAGAACCTTTATTTCGGGAAGCTCGTAATTGATGTATGCGATGGCGCTTTCACAGTCGTTGAATATATCGGCGGAAAAGTCCGGCAGGTCCCTCACGCCTTCCATGATGGACTGCTCGACAACAGGATTTTTTGTGACGGCGACGATTTTTTTCATTTCCAAAAACTCCTCGTATATACGGGCTTGCTTCAAAAACGGCTGCTTTAAAAACAAACCTGCCTAAGCCTATCTATTATAAAGGGAAAAAAACAGAATGGCAAGCAATTTTTCTCCTGCAGAGGAGTGTGTCTTATTTCTTATTGTTAAAGCAGATGGCGGCGATGACGCCGGGAATCCAGCCGATGCAGGTGAGTACCAGGGTCAGCAGGACTGCCCCGCAGCCCCTGTCCAGCACCGCAAGCGGGGGAAATATAATGCACAGAATTGCCCTTCCGCAGCCCATATACTACCTCTTCTGCGTGTAGGAATCCGTCGGCATGAT
Source organism: Treponema sp. (assembly GCA_017453705.1). Classification (GTDB taxonomy): domain Bacteria; phylum Spirochaetota; class Spirochaetia; order Treponematales; family Treponemataceae; genus Treponema_D. The sequence goes on along the minus strand of JAFTEK010000173.1, from coordinate 962 downwards.
CGTAATTTCAGCGCGGCGGTTTGCGGCCCGGCCTTCCGGCGTGGCGTTGTCGGCAATCGGCCTGGTTCCGCCGAAGCCCCGAGACGTGATGAGGCTCCGGTCGATTCCGATCGAGGTCAGTATGTCCACGATGCTGCTGGCGCGGTCAATGCTGAGCTGCAGCTGACCGGCGGGCTTGTTCACGTCCGCCGTGTGGCCTTCGACCTTTATCGTATAGTTTCCCTTCATGACGACGTCCTTTATCTGCGCCGCAATGAGGCCGACCCGCTCCTTGTCGTCGGGCAGCAGTTCTGCGGAATCCGCAACGAAGTTCAGGTCCTGCACGGTAATCTGGATGCCGCCGGGGCCGTCCTTGATGACGGTGTTGGGAACCTTGTCTTCAAAGACGTAGCGCAGCTTCTGCAGTTCAATATAATAGGAAGTATTTTTGTCGGGTGCACTGACCCGGTGGGAAATCTGGTCCTTGCCGAGCAGGATGACGATTTTTCCTTCCTTGAGCAGCTTCAGGTTTTCCGGAACCGTTGCAATGCGCAGGTAATCATCCCGTGAGATGACGGGGTCGCAGCGGTAGACGCCGAAAACCTGTTCCGCCGTAATCCAGAGGGGGTCGTCCCCGACCCGCTTGGTGAATTCCTTTCCGTTGATGTCGGTTGTATAGGAGTTGATGCCCTGCTTTGCGGCAATCTTGGGGTCTACCATGTTCCGCTCGTAGACCAGGGTCATGTTCTCGTCATAGATCTTGGGGAAGAGGCAGGGATCCACGAGGCTTTCCACGAATTCCCCGTGGACGGGCAGCGTGCCCCGCGCGTCAATGACGATGCCCGTGTAGGCACGGCTTGCGATGCGCTCAATCGGCTTCTGCTGGGTATAGGGGCTCTTGTGCTTGACGAAGAGGGAGCCGATGTCTTCGAGCCGGATCGTGTGCTCGGTCAGGAGCCGGTCACCGCCGTTCTTGAAGTAGG
>JAFTEK010000020.1 GCA_017453705.1 Treponema sp. | reverse complement strand
GTAAGAGGAACAAAGGAATTGAATTTCATGGAAGGAACAAAGCCTGTCGCATTGGTGTAGGACGTTCCTCCCAGTATGGCTCCGAGAACCCCTATCAGGATATTTATAAGGCTGCCGTTGCCGCTCCCGGAGCCGCTGGATGAGCTTTCCGCATTGCCAAGGGCAATCCCTTCCGCAGAAGCGACACTCTGCGTGTATGCCGCTGAAATAGCAGATGCGGACGGGTTGGTCTTGGTCATGTAAACGTACTTGCCGGACGGAACTCCGTTTATGTTGAGCCTGGAGACATCGCCTTCCAGCTCGTAAACCGGGGATGAAGCCGAGTAGTTCCAATTGGCCTCGCGTTCCGCCTGTGCAGTGGAGCCTCCGGAGCCACCGCTGGAGCCGCCCCCAATGCCACCGCCATCACCAAATTCAATGCTAACACAGCCCTGGGAAATCAAGGCAGCTGTCAATATCGGGAAAATAAAAAGACTCTTTTTCATCTTGATTTAAAACTCCTGCTATTATGATTGTAAAGATAAAGGCAGGAGTTTTCAAGGGTATGTTATAACGACACACTGAAATCAATTTTTGCGAAAGAAGTCCATCAGAAAAAACGTATTCCCGCGAGGTCGCCTTGAAGCTTCGCTGGCAGTTCCCCATAAATTAGCTACAGCACCACTGGCGGGGTATCGGTTATACCCCAGTCCTCATCGTCTTTAGGAGCAGGGCTCTCACGGTCTTTGCCGTGCTTTTTCTTCTTGTCCTTCTTGTCAGCCGGGGAATCCTCGTCATTTTCATCAGAATCCCTGGCATTTACATCCCTCTTGCCCAGCTTCTGCTTGGAAAGCCAGTCAAACAAGCCCAGCTTTCCGCTCTTGCACTCATCACGGAAGAGGGGAATCCAGCACTCGTGAGAATTGTATTTGTCCTTGTTCTTGCTCTTTGCGGATTTTACGGATATCTCCTTGTACACGCTCTCGTGCAAATTCTCCGCGTCCTCATCCTTGAGCCTCTTGATGGTGGCCTCGGAGAAATCCTTGCAGTCAACCGTTCCGTCCTCCGTTGAATACACAAACCAGAGGGGCATCTGGGCCAGGTTTGAAATCTCCGCGTTGCTCAGCTTGCTGTCAGGATACTCTTCCGACACAGGAACAGCGGCGGCAAAATACTCAGGGTATTCAACGCACATGTTCAAGGCCATATAACCGCCAGAACCTGCCCCCATTATGTAAATCCTGCTGGAATCAATGCTGTCGTTTTTCTGGACAAAGCTGTCAATCATATCCTTAAGAGCCTTGGTGTAATAGGATGACTTGGCGTTATCCCGGTCATCCATGTTGGCTTCGGACGAAGAGAAGATGTCATGCATAAAACGCCATATCGGATCCGTTATGCGGTGGATGGTCTCGTCTATCTCCGCCGGAATCCAAATCCTGAACCCATACTTGTCAACGCTCGTGGTCTCAAGCCAGCTGCCGGGACACTGCGGAATGAGAACCGCCGCTCCGCCTGAGAAATGCTTTTGTATGGCCTCACCTATCAGGCTGCCGCTCATGCAGCTCATCAAGGGCATATAGGGATTGGTCGCCGCAGAGTCAGAAGAGCCATGCAGCCATATTATAAGGGGCTTTTTGCCCTTGCCTTCTGGAATCCAGGAGAGGGAACCAAGCTCTATCTCCTCGTCCCCCTTGTCGTATCTGTAACTGGAGAGAGTGAACTTAGCCGCGACAGGACTGACTATGGCCGTCCTCTTTGTTATGGAAAGCCCCAGCTTCTCGTTTTCTATCCGCATTCCATAAGCCTGGTCAAACTTTGCGGTGACAGGCAGGTGCAAAAAGGGATTGCAGGCGGAGACATCAGGCCCGGACTCCAGTTCCAGACAAAGGTACTGACCAGAGCTTTCCTTGATTTTGTCCCCGTCCTTGTCCACAAGATAGGCATCAGTCACCTTGCGGCTTCCCTTTACGACTCCCCTGCCCTTTTCCGCCTTGTCGGAGGAAGCTGATATGACCACATCAACATCAAAGTCCGAGTTGGAGAGCTTGCCGGACTTGACCTTCTTGCCCATATTGACAACAAGCTTGTCAACGGCAGGCCCCCAGTCGTACACGTCAATAAACATAACGTACTCTTCCGAGCCGGGGCTTGCGCTTTCCAAGAGCTTAAGGTCAGGCAGACCTTTCTTTGTTGTAAGTGAATTCTCGTAGGCCTGGTAGTCATTCGCGTCAAGCGCAAAGGAAGCGACTACGAACAGGCTGGCAATAAAAAAGGAAAAAAGACGTTTCATTTCGTTCCACTCCTGGGCATCTCTAAAAACTCACCGCCGTGACTTTTTAGAGGTTCCACTCCTTAGTAAATGGAACAAAATGCAGGGGAAAAAGTTTCACGGCAGGACTCCCCGCCGTGAAAAAGCTTTTTTAACGGTTGAACTCGTAGCGGGTCACAGTTATGTGCCCAAAGCCCCTGTCGGTAACAATCTCAAAATCCCCGTCAGGGTTAAAACGGAACTCCTGATTGTCGTCCAATGCCCCGCTGCCCCAGGTCGGAACCTTTCGGTAAGCAGCAGGATTCGGGTCGGTAGGCTCCAGCCGCAAAGCGGGAGTTTCGCCTGAAGAAGTGGACGGGGATTCCGCAGCGGTCTTGCAAACCCAAAGGTCGTTAATCCCCAGTCTCGTGATAAAGTCCTGTTTCTGGAGCTTGCTGCGCCTGTCGTAAGCATCGGCATAGCTGGAATAGCCCTGGCTCTGAAGAACCCTGTGCATGAGGCGGCCGTCCTTGAGGTTGACATCCACAATGCGGGCGGACAGGTTTCTTGAGGCCAAATACTTAACATAGTTGTCAGCATTGCTTTGCTTCTTGAAAGAACCAAGGCAGACATACCAGCTGTCCTGAGCCGCAAGGGAACAAGTGACCGCGAGCGCAATCGCTACGAGCATGGCGATTCTCTTCATAATGAACTCCTGGGCGGGCGAAAGAAATGCTCTTAAGAAATGCTCTTAAGAAATGCTCTTAAGAAATGCTCTTAAGAAATGCTCTTTATAAAAAAAGACTGTTGTTTATCCCGCTTCCAGCCGATATTATATGTCATTTATCGTAAAAAAACAAGTGCGGAAACTCACAACAGCCAAGTCTGCCTATGCTTTTGCGACTGCCTATGTAGTATTTTGTCCACAAAACAGCGTTTTTGTCCGCGTCGCAGACAGTCCAGTATCCGCGTCGCAGACAGTCCAGTATCCGCGTCGCAGACAGCCCAGTATCCGCGTCGCTGACAACCCAGTATCAGCCCTTGAAGTGGCGTACCCTTTGTGCTAAAGTATTCCTGTGAATCTTTTCTTAAAGTTCAAGGAGACGGCAGCATCCGTTCTACCGATAGTAGCCATAGTTACGGTTCTCTCGCTGACTTTTGCCCCATTGGGCACAGGCCTGACAGTACGGTTCATAATCAGCGGGCTCCTGGTCGTCATAGGCCTGACCCTTCTCCTTGCAGGCGTAGACCTTGGCATTACTCCCATAGGAGAACGGAGCGGAGCGGCACTCACATCCAAGCGCAGCCTTACCCTCCTGCTTTCCGTCTCGTTTATAATAGGTCTTTTGGTGACAATAGCAGAGCCTGATGTGCAGGTTCTGGCAGACCAGATACGTGGGGTCTCACCGGACGTGAACAAATGGACTCTCGTAATAATGATTGCGGTCGGGGTCGGCCTGTTCATGGTTCTGGGGCTTTTGCGCACAATCCTATCGCTCAGGCTGAACATCATACTCATAATCTGCTACGTCCTGCTCTTTGCCCTGGCATTTTGCTCGCCTGTCACATTCCAGGGAGTGGCCTTTGACGCTGGCGGAGCCACTACAGGCCCCATGACCGTTCCGTTCATAATGGCACTGGGAATAGGCGTCGCCTCCGTCCGCTCCAAGGGCAGCAGCGAGAATGCCAAGGGCAGCGGTCAGGGAGACGAGGCTTTCGGTCTTACAGGTCTGGCTTCAATAGGCCCTGTCGCCGCAGTCTGCGTTTATGGAATCATCCTTTCACGCTCGTCATCCAACTCATCAGCAAGCGACGCGGCGGCCTCTGCGGTGGAGACAGTCAGCTCTTCGCTGAACCTTCACATTTTCCTGGAGGAACTGCCAGAAGTCACAAAGGAAGTATGCCTGGCCTTGCTGCCCCTCATAGTCCTTTGTGCGGCCTTCCAGTTCTTCCTGCTCAAAATGCCTCCCGCCCAAGTCCGCAGGATGCTCAAAGGTCTCGCATACAGTTTTATAGGGCTGGTGGTCTTCCTGGTGGGAACCAAAGGGGGCTTCATGCCGGCGGGCGAAAAGCTCGGCCTTACCCTGGGCTCTTATGCTTCCACAGGCTCAATGGGCTACACAGCCCTTCTGACCGCCATAGGGATGTTATTCGGGGCGGTCGTTGTATGCGCGGAGCCCGCGGTCTGGGTACTCACGGAACAAGTGGAGCAGGTTTCGGGCGGCATGATAAAACGCAAGCTCATGCTGGCGGCCCTTTCCTGCGGGGTTGCGGTCTCAATAGGACTCAGTATGCTCCGCATCCTCTATGGGTTCAGCCTATGGTACATCCTCATCCCCGGATACGGACTGTCACTGCTGCTCTCGCTCTTTTGCCCGCCCATGTTCGTGGGCATAGCGTTTGACTCCGGGGGGGTCGCCTCAGGCCCCATGACAAGCACATTCATCCTGTCATTTGCAATCGGAGCGGCCGCAGCCTCAGGGGGGAACGGAGCACAGATGGCATTCGGGATAATCGCATTGGTCGCCATGACACCCCTTATTGCAATACAGATTCTGGGCATTGTGTTCAGGATAAAAAGCGGAATGAAAAAAGCGGAAAAGGAGGCGGTTAAAGCATGAGCGCATACAAGCTTCTATTGGCAAACCTGCCGCACGGAAAGGCTGAGGCCGTCTCCCAAGCGGCAACACAGGCGGGCAGCTTTGGCGGGACTTTGGCATTGGGACGGGGCATAAGCCCCAACCCCCTGCTCTCCGTCCTGGGATTCGGGGACAGCACGCGCGACCTGCTGATAATACTGGCAACGGATAAGGACTGCGGCCATATTTTCGATTCCATAGTATCGTCCTGCCAAAAGGAGAAAAAGAACTTTGGCCACATACTGCTAATGGACGCGGACGGCATGGCCAAAAGCGGCATGGCTTTCAGCACAGAAGAAGAAGGAGGACAGAACATGCAAAACGAACAGGAAAAGGCAAAGCAGCCTGCGCTCAGCTTGATAACGGTCATATTGAACAAGGGCTATGCGGACGATGCAATGGCCGCCGCACGTAAAGCCGGTGCCGGCGGAGGCACAGTCATAAACGCCCGCGGAACAGCCCGCGAAGATGACGCCAAATTCTTTGGTGTGCATATCGTGCCCGAAAAGGAAATGCTTATGATGGTGGTTCCACAGGAAAAACGTGCTGCCGTTCTGCAAGCGATACAGAGCCTGCCCTGCCTGTCCCAGCCGGGAAGCGGCATTGCCTTCTCAGCCGCAGTGGATAACTTTGCCCCGCTTGGAAAGGCAAATTAGTTGTTCATCTCCTTGCTGAGCTTCTGGCTCATTGCAAGGGCTTTCTTATTGTTGGGGTTGAGCGCGACAACCTGCCTAATGTAATACTGCGCCCTCTTCCAGTCTTTCTTGCTAGAATAAATCTCATACAGGCGGGTAAGTGAGTCCGTGTTGCGGGGATTCTGGGTCAAACTGGAACGCAGCATAGCCACGGCATCCTTATCGTCCACGGAAAGGAAACTCTGCTCATAGTAAAGGAAGCTCTTCATAGAAGAATCCGCGCCTTCCATCAAGGCGGCGATCATCCCCTGGGCTTCGGCCTTGCGCCCTGTAGCGACCAAGACCTTGATATAGGACTTCTGGGCATCCAAATCAGACCTGTTCCTGCTGTAAAGGGAAGTCGCCATATCCTTTGCCTCTTCAAACTTCCCAAGCTCCAGGCAAATCCCTATGTGTATATGTGCTATGGAAGAATCATTTGCAACAAAGGAACTGGAAAGCTCATAGGCTTCCTCATAGCTAGATTCCTTGGCAAGCTCGGCAATGCAAAGCTTCGTAGCCTCCACGTTGCCCTTGTCTTTTTTCAGAATCCTGCGGATAAACTCCAAGGCCGTCTTTCCAGCCAGCTTCATGTCTCCCTCGGAGGCCGTCCTGGCAGCGGCCAGCATGATGTCGCTGTCATCAGGATACTGGAGGAGAGCCTGCCCCAAGGTCTCGGCAGCAGCGGCAGGACTCTTGTTCCACTCAAGCTGCAGGCGGGACTTGAGCAGATAATAGTCCTTCTCCTTGCTGGCGGTACGTGAATAGGCATCCAGCATCGTGGAAGCCTTCACATAGTCCCCTGTGGCCATCACAGCCTCTGAGCGAACCAACAGGTACTTGACCTTCCTGCTGTCCAGCATCAGAATCTGGGCAGCCAGGTCGCCGGCTTTGGCTATCTCACCCTTGGCCCGGTACACATCGCAGCAAATCTCAAGGGCAACGATGTTCTGCGGATCACAAGACAGAATCTTCTCCCCTACCCCCAAGGCCTCGTCATACTTGCCAAGAGAGCTGTACAGCATCATCTGGAAGGCAAGCATATCCTTGTTGGAAGAGTCCTTTACCAGGGCACGTTTTACATAGCTCATGGCCTTGGAGGGCTTTCCCTGCCGCTGCAATATGGTCGCCATCATGTAGTTGGCAATGGTAGAGTTGCTCCTCGTCTCCAGGGCCTTCTCCAGAACCGCCTTGATGGAAGCAATGGAAGAAGTGTCCTTGGGAGCGGAAAAAAGGCTGACGCAGGGCAAAACATTCGCTATAAAGCCGTCAGCTTTCGGAGCCTCGTACATTCCGTTTCTGACGCTGAAAATGACATTTGTATAGTAATTGGAACCCTTTAGCTCAGGACAAGTCCAGCTGACCTTGTAAGAAGGCCAGCAGTATTCCATCATCGTGGAGCAAACCTGAAGGAGGAGCTTCTCGTTGTCCGTATAAGTCGAGACATCGCTGCGGTGCAACAGGCGGGCGGCGACTTCCAGTGACCTGGGGGAGCCGTCTTCTATCAAGTCTATGATCCTGGGCTTTATGTCTGAAAAAGATACGCGGGACTTGGATTTTATGGATTCTGGAACAGGGATGCTGGTTCCAACGACCTCAGCGTCCTTCTTCGAAGCGGCGGAGACGCACACGGGCAGCAAGAGGATGCAGAGGAAACAAGCGAGTTTTATAAGTCCGTTGCTGACAAATCCCAGCTTCATCTTACTTTTCATCTCCATCTACAAGCGAATCGTCTTCCAGATACGGAAAATCCTTCGCATTCAGCTGCTGAACATAAAAAATAACAACAAGCACCACGCCCGACACTATTATCAACAGCGGCCAGCAACGTGCCACGAATACCCTAAAGGAAATGGGAATCACATGGAGCGAGAACAAGAGGAACACAATTCCCAGCAGCAGTATCATTATAGCAGGGAAAAGGTAAACCGTCCGCACACGCCTGGCCTTGTACAGTCCAGCAGGAAACAGCGAAAGCGCAGCCGCTATCATTATTGTCGGCCATAATTGCGAAAAGCCACAAGGCAGAATGCCAGAGTCCACTAGCAAAAGAACAGAGCCTATCAAAAGGAAGAAGAGACCGAAAAAAAGTGAAAGGCTGCTGCTGGACAAAGCCAGCGACCAGAAAAGGAGCAGGATTCCCAGCCCCAGGAAGATGACGGGTCTCAGGGCAAAAACCTTTACGGCGGACTCCTGGTTGCCCACAAAGATGAAGAGGCCTGACAAAACGAGCAAAAGGCCGAGCGCAAGCAGGACTTTCCCCTCCCTGCGGTACTTTATCTTGTGAAGTTTCATGAAAACTTGCTTATTGTCGCCGTCTGTCGCCATCTACAGCAAACATCCCCTTACTTTTTTCACAAATATACATTATATAACAACGCGGGCTTATTGCCAATATCCCCGCGCTATATTACAATAAATTAATATGCTCAAGGGGATAAAAGTTACATTTGGCCTGCGTCTTGCAGGACTGCTGGCATCCATGGCCATTGCCCTGTGTTCCTGCGCACAGGAAGAAAGCAAGGCCGACCAGTCAATAAAGAAAGCACAGAAGACCAGGGTGGAGCTGGAAAAGCTGCTGCAAGCAGGCGGTTTTGACGAAGACAGCCGCTGTGCCTTGGTCAAACAGATTGCACAGACCATGATGGCGACCAAGGACTACAACTCGCTCATCATATTCCTCACTGACTGGGTTGAAAAGAATCCCGATGACAAGTACAACGCCTACTGGCTCCTTATGACGGCCAACGCATACCTTGAGAACGACTCCCGCCCCATAGCCCGCTACTATCTGGAGCGGATAATCAAGAACTACCCCGACCTCATGGTGCAAGGTCAGTCCATCCACTTCCTGAGCCTGCAAAAGCTCATCAGGATAAGCGAAACAAGCGAGAACCGCATAACGTACTTCAACCAGCTGGTCTCCCAGTTCCCCAACAACGTCAACATCACCGAAATCTACTACAGGCTCGCGCTGGAGTATGAGAACGAAGGAGAGTGGGACCAGGCGTTAAAGACTTTCGACCTCTTTTTAAACCGGGCGGACGCACAGAACATACAGATTCAAGGCAGGCCCAATGCCTACGCGAGCGCGAAACAGCTCATAGACTTCAGCAAATCGTCCAAGGACTGGACATTCGCCACGCTGGAAGATTTGGTTTCGGCGGTGAAGGTCGCCATAAACAAGTACGACTGGAGAGCTCTGGACAGGTACAGATCCAAGGTCAACTTCTTTGCCATGTCATGGAGGCAGGATGACAGTGACGAGAACTCCCAGAGGTTCTTCTCCATGCATGACTATATGAGGGGCAACAAGATACACTGCACTGACAAGCTGGATCCCAGCTCCACCCCTACCGAAGCCTACTTCAGGACATGGGGCTGGAGCGTCCGCTACGTCAACGTCTGGTACCTGTACTTCCGCAAGGTCAACTTCCCGTCCGACCCGTCGGTTCACGGCCGCTGGGAATGGGCGGGAATCTACTATGGGGAAAAGCTGTAACAGGCGGACAGCTGAGGCAGTCGCAAAAGCCCGCAGCTATTTGCCCAAGGCTATTTTGCCCAGGGCTATTTGCCCAAGGCCCCGTTACCTTACCTGCCCGTCTCCGTCTATTAGGAACTTTGTCGTAGTCAGCGCGCTTATGCCCATAGGCCCTCGTGCGTGCAACTTCTGCGTGCTAATGCCCAGCTCCGCGCCAAATCCAAACTCCCCGCCGTCAGTAAAGCGGGTGCTGGCATTGACGTAGACACAGGCGGCATCCACGCGGGACTGGAAGTAGCGGGCATTGCGCCTGTCATTGGTGACAATGCACTCAGAATGTTTTGTGTTATGGGAGTTTATGAAGTCCACCGCCTCTTCCACGGAGCCAACGCACTTTACAGCCAGTATGTAGTCCAGAAATTCAAAGCCAAAGTCATCCTTTCCGGCCCAGTCTATGCAGTCAGGGTTTTGATCCAGTATCCCGCTCTTACGCAGGGTCTCATATAGCAGCGGATAGGAAACCTCATCGGCCCGCAGCTTAACCTGCCCCTCCAGAGACCTTGCCAACGCAGGCAGGAACTCACTTGCAAGCTTCTTGTTCACGAGCAGGGTCTCTATGGCGTTACATGCCCCAGGCCTCTGCATCTTGGAGTTGCGGGTCAGGTTTATCGCCATACTGACATCAGCGGACTCGTCCACATACAGGTGACACACCCCGGCTCCCGTCTGAATAACGGGAACCTTGGCTTTTTCCACTACAGCATTTATAAGCCTGGAAGAACCTCGCGGCAGCAACACGTCTATCTTGCCCACAGCGGCCAGCATCTGATCCACATCCTCGTGACCTGTCTCCTCGCTCAAGTACAAGGCATCACGGACTCCATCGCTGCCAGCCTGACCCAGACCGTGCACAATCGCCGACACGATGGCCTTGTTGGAACTCAAGGCAGAAGAAGACCCCCTCAGCAGGATGGCATTGCCACTCTTATAGGCCAGCGAAAAAGCATCCACCGTAACATTAGGCCGGGATTCGTATATTATGCCCACGACCCCCAGGGGAACACGAACTTGCCGTATCTGCATACCTTTTGGGGCGCGCCAACCGGCAATTTCCTCGCCAATCGGATCCTTCTGCCCTATGATTACATCAATGCTCTGTATGATTGAGTTGAATTTATTGACATTCAGAGCCAGCCGCTCCACAAGAGCCTCAGAGACCCCCTGCTTACGGGCAGACTCCACATCCTGCGCATTGGCAGAAAGGATAAGATCCCTGCTCTTGACCAAAGACTCCTTAACACACTCAAGCGCATGGTTCTTCTGAGCCGCAGTATGAGTGGCAAGCTTGTCAGCCCCGCCCCTAAGCCTCTTGCATACGGCATCTATTTCCATCCGAGCCTCCTAAAAATTCGCCAGATAGTACATGCCCAAAAGGATTGCAAGCCGCTTTTTGCCGTCACACCAGTCAGCATCCCTGGGCAAAGACTCGACGTACCACCAGAAAAGGCCAAAGTCAGGGTCAATCCTCATTGCGTACTCGTCAAAAGACTTGCTCTTGGTCTGGGCACCAAACATCAAGTACACAACATCCTCGCCAATATTGAAAAAGAAAGGATAAGCCTGTGAATATCCGCCAACGTTCATGAACTTGGTGAATTCCTCAAGCCTGTACAGAACCTGTGCCTTGAGCGCGACATCGGACTTTTCCACCCAGGTCTTCTCAATAAGCAAAACCAGGTTGTTGTGGAAACTCGTGACAAGCTTCTCCTCGCCAGAGTCTTCCTTATGGACTATATGCCTAAAGGCCTCGCTACCACCCTCAAAGCTAGCGGAAAGCTTGACCCCGGCTTCGTTGGCAGAAGCTTCGTCGGCAGTGTTCAAAAGCAGATCCATTGCCTGTAAGGTGGCACTGTCAACAAACTGTTCAATCAAATCGCCATTCATATCTGGCTCATTGTAAATTTTTGCTTGTTTTTATTCAAGGGCAGATGAAAACTATGCGGTCTTGAACTTCCTCACGTCAGCACTTAGCTGGGTAACGTTTGCATCCAGCTCATTCACACATTTATCCAGCCTCATTCCGCTCTTTACGACCCCTTGGGCAGTCTCGGACATCTCGGACATACTGGACTGCACAGCTTGGAGCGAATCACGGAGCTTATCCATCTCTTCTATAATACGGTGGCTTCCTTCAGCCATCTTGCCGGAAGAACTGCGCACGTCTTCCGCAGTCCTGTCCATATCCGCAAGAGATGCTATAACACCACGCGAATCCTCGTTCTGGTTTTCCAGAGACTCGCGGACAGACTGCACCAAACCGTCCGTCTCGTGTATGCGGGCGGAAACCTCGGAGAATGCCGCACTGGAATCCTGAGATGCGGCGACTATCTCATCGATGCTGTCCTGAATGTTCTTAAGTTGCTCGCCGATTGTCTTGGACTGGCCAGATGAAGTCTCAGAAAGCTTACGAATCTCATCCGCGACGACGGCAAAACCTTTTCCCGCCTCACCCGCATGTGCCGCCTCTATTGCGGCATTCATGGCAAGCAAGTTAGTCTGGCTCGCTATCGAAGCTATTGCAGTGTTGGCTTCCTGCAGCATCTTGGACTGCTGTTCAATCTGGGAAATCCTCTCATTGACCTTCTCCTGCTTGGACATACCGCTCTGAGCTTCCTTGTCCAACAAGTCAAAAGAACTCGCCATGCTTTCCATAGAACCACTCACCTGCTCAATGCTCATGAGCAGCTGGCTTACAGACGCTGAGGACTCGCGGATGCTCTTGGTCTGGGAGCCTATCTTCTCGGTCACGGAAGAAATACTGGAAGCAACGTCTTCTATTACACCAGATGCCACGTCAAAACCATCAGACTGAGTTCGCACCTGATCCAGCACATTGCCTATGCTCAATCGGATGCTAGTCATTGAGTCAGAGACAGAAGCGACACTCTCCTTCATATTCTGTGAAACCACATCCAAAGTCTCGCTGGATCCCTTAATCGTTCCAATCATTTCCTGCAGACGCTCGGAGAAAAGGTTGAATCCGCCAGAAAGAAGGGATGCTTCCTTTGTAAAATAGTCCGGATATTTTCTCGAAAAGTCCCCATTGGCTATCAACGCACAACCAGAAGCAACGGTCATAAAACAGCTTGCAATCCTGTTGGATAAAAGTGCGTCTATGAATATTATCAAGAGAACTATACATGCAAGACCAATCAGCACATAAGCAACAAGTTTATAATACATACCTGAGAAATCTGATTCAGGGCCATTCACCACGATAAACCACTCGGTATTTTCAATAGGGTGCACACCACAAAAAAGCCCCCTTTCGATAAAAGCCTTGGCAGTTCCATCCATATAGCCAGTCCTATCTATTGACTTGGATGTAATGCCGTCAAAGTAGTTCTGCTTCATTATCGCAGAGGAGTCGTTATTTGTAAGGAAAAGACCATCCTTGGTGATAATGTTTATCTGGCTGTTTTGTGAAAGGCTGATATTCTTTACAGCATCGCTCAACGCATCAAGAACTATATCCGCTGCTGCGATTCCAATGAGCTTTCCATTTCCATCCAGCACCCTATAGCTGAGCGTAATGTTAAGCTTGCCAGTATTTGCATCTGTATATGGCTCCGTATAGCATACTTTACCCTGATTTGCCACAGCGTTTTTGTGCCAGAGCCGAGACTGAATATCAAAATCCGCAGGTGCTTCCCAGCCTATATTCGTGTATACACAGCCACCGTCCCAAATCTGCTCGTAGCTAGCAAAATAGCACATGGTGTCGGACGGCATATCCTTGCCTATGCCATTCACCACGTCCCTTATCTTCTCGCGTGGCTCCACGTATGTGATTGAATTGGACAAGTTTACAACCAAGTCATTATATTCACCCAGTATGCCAGAAATTTCCTGATCCAAAGTTTCCATCGCCTGCTCAACAGATTTGACGGTTGTAGCCTTTACCACATGCCTAAGCAGCAGTATATACGACACGCTCAAAAAAAGCGTTACGACCAGCATTGAACCAATGCTCCCCACCAGAACCTCTGTCCTCAATGACATCTTATTGCTTTTCAAAATGAATTTCCTGTTTTAAATTACCCCTATCAAGCGGGCTTCCCACACTGCTTGAAGAGCGGAGCTGCACCCCAGCTTTTTGTATATATTCTTCATGTGGAACTTTATCGTATTTACACTGACAAAGAAACATTCTGCAATCTCCTCTTTTGTATTCCCATGCTCCAGAAACTTAAGGACACTCAGCTCCATCTTGGACAAGGCTACCCCGCCCTTATTGATAGGCTTCAGGTAGAGGGGATACCAAGCG
>JAFTEK010000172.1 GCA_017453705.1 Treponema sp. | reverse complement strand
TGAGCAGAAGGCCGTGCTCAACAAAAGGATATACAAGATTCTCACGGCTGCTTGCAAGGAAAGCCTTGAAGCCGCCTTTGCCATAGCTTGAGCCTGCTTTTAAAGAGCATTTTAATGAAAATAGTGTTTTTTACCGAAAATAAAAAAAGGAGCCTCGAAAAATTGAGCTTTGCGAGTTTTCGGGATGCCCAAAAGACTCCAGGAGGTCTGTTGAATGTTAGGAATCAAGGCTAAGATAACAGCGGCCCAGTCGCTGATGATTTTGCTTACCTGTTTTGTTGTGGCTTTTTTTTCATACAGAAAGGCTAGCAGTGAGCTTAAGTCTGCCGTAGAGACAGGTAACATTGACCTTGCCCATGCGACTGCATCGGATATATTCAACATCAACGACAGGGAGATAAACATGCTGAAGGCTATGTCAAGGCTTTCCATCGTGCGCGACCCGGACGTTGACCTGCATGACAAGTGGGAGCTTGTCAACACGGCTGTCAAGGGGCAGGACGGATACTTTGGCATTGGATTCTACAATTCCGAGGGAATCGGTTACGCCACATCGGGAAAGTGGAGCGACTTGCACGAGAGGGATTACATATCCAATGCCCTCAAGGGGAAATATTATATCCAGGAGCCGGGCTACAGCAAGGTGACGGGCAACCTCAGCACCTACTACGGAATGCCGATTTTTGGGAACGACGGCAGTGTTATGGGGGTAATAGCGGCGGTCGTTAACAGCGAGGCTCTCTGCCGCACCGTCGCGGGAATAACCGTAGGCGAGAATTCCCATCCTTACATCGTTGACACCAAGACCGGGCTTATTGTCGCCCATGAGGATGTGGAGAAGGTAAAGAACGGTGAGAACATAAACGACCTGGCCTCTGACGGTTTCAGGCCTATAGTCTCCAGCATACTCGGAGGGGAGACTAATACGTCAGTGTATTATGACGAGAAGCTTGGCAAGAAGATGTCCGTCGCCTACCAGCCGATAAAGGACTGTTCCTGGGCAGTCGTATGTGCGGCACCTTACAGCGACTTTTACGACGGAATCAGCCAGCTTCTTGCCAGCATGATAATTATATGTGTCTTATCCCTTATTGTCGCCATAGGTGTCGGGATTATGGTCGTAAAGACTGCGATAAAGCCCCTGCGTGATGTCGGCGGTTCCATGAAGGAGATTTCAGAGGGGCATGCTGATCTTACCCGCCGCCTTCTGAATTCTTCCGCAAATGATGAGCTGGGGCAGGTTGTCGGCGGCTTTAATACCTTTATCGCCAAGCTTCAGGAAATCATCACTGACCTCAAGAAATCCAAGAATGACCTGCACGAGTATGGTGATCAGCTGAGCAATCTGGTACAGAAGAATGCCGAGTCCATTTCCGATATGCTCGGTGGAATAAAGCGGGTCGGGGATGAGGTGGACGTTCAGCATGAGAAGGTTGACAGCACCGTTGCTGCCGTTGACCGCATATCTGATGCCGTGGAGGGCTTGCGTAACCTGCTTGACAGGCAGGACGAGAGCGTGGAGCAGGCTTCCAGCGCTGTAACGGAGATGATAAGCAACATCCAGTCAGTGACTCACTCCATCCAGAAGATGGCCGGTGAGTTCGGAAACCTCCGTGGAGGTGTTGACAGCGGAATAGAACAGCAGCGTAAGGTAAACGTGCAGATTCTGCAGATTGAGGAGCAGTCCAAGATGCTCAATGAGGCAAACCTGGTCATCTCCTCGATAGCCAGCCAGACGAACCTTCTCGCCATGAATGCCGCAATCGAGGCTGCCCACGCTGGAGAGGCTGGCCAGGGATTCGCGGTCGTCGCTGATGAAATCAGGAAGCTCTCCGAGACTTCTTCCTCCCAGTCCAAGAAGATTGGTATGCAGCTCAAGAGCATCCTTAAATCCATTTCTTCGGTTGTTTCTTCTTCTGACATGGCTGACAAGTCCTTCATGGCGGTCATGGACAAGATAAGCCAGACCGGTGACATGGTTCAGGAAATCAAGCTTGCTATGGATGAGCAGGCCGCTGGATCCAAGCAGATAGGTGAGGCCCTCAGCTCCATGAACTCTGCTACCGCAGAGGTCAAGACGGCATCGGATGATGTCGATGGTGCCAGGCGTGATATAATAAGCGATGTCAACAGCTTGAAGCAGTCCTCTCAGTCTGTGCAGACCCATATAAACCAGATGGAAGGCTATGTAAAGCAGATGGAGACTTCGGATGATGACCTGCTCAATATCGCAACATCGGTCTCCGGATCTATCTACAGGATAGGCACCCAGATAGACAGCTTTGAGACATGATCCCTGTTGCGTCATGAAAGCATGAAAAAAGCCTCCCAACGGGAGGCTTTTTGTTTTGACGGTGATAGGGTTTAGGGAACCTCGAAAAATTGCGCTTCGCGCGTTTTTAGAGATGCCCTTTAGTTGCTTCTGCCCAGGGCGAAGGCTTTCTTGTTAAGCTCCAGGAACTGCGGCTTAACACAGTCAGCCAATGAGGAAAGCCACTCGTCCTCGCTGATGTCCTTATAGTAGTTGGAAAAACGTCCCATAAGGGCTATGTTGGCGGATTTTGCAGAGCCTGCCTGCATTGCAATTCCCAGGGCATCCATCTCGTCCACGTTTGCCCCGGCTTCCCTCATCTTGTCTTCCAGGCCGGACGGATACTCCGCCGCCCCGGTCAGGACAGGCATCGGGTCGAGCTTCTGGCTGTTTACGATGACTGTTCCGCCTTTCTTTAGGTAATCGATATAGCGGGCGGCTTCCAGCAGCTCAAAGGAGATGATGTAGTCCGCCTCGCCTTTGTCGATTATGGGGGAAGAAACCCTGTCCCCCCAGCGCACGTAGGTGACAACGCTTCCTCCCCGCTGGCTCATGCCGTGAACCTCGCTGACCTTCACGTCGAATCCTTTCTTGAGGACTACATTGCCAAGAAGCTTGCTGGCGAGGAGGGAACCCTGTCCCCCGACTCCGACTATCATTACGTTCGTAACCATCATGAAGCCCCAAAGCTTATGAATTCTTGGCCATCTGTGTAACTTTCTCCAGCCTGATGAGGGCCTTTTTGTCTGCTTCTTCCTGTGCAGAGCTGAGCTTGTCGATGACCGTTGACATATTGTTGACCATGTATACAGGCTGCAGTGTGGCATCCAGGCAGTCCCTCCAGAGGGAGCTTTCCGGATCCACGATGTTGCGCTTGAGCGTGGCCATGGAGATGGGGATGTGGACGTACTTGTCGTGGACAAGGCCTATGACAATCTTTGTCTTTCCCGCCATTGCCGCGTGGACTGCATTGTTGCCCAGCCTCTCGCAGTAAAGTGAGTCGTTGGCTGTTGTTACAGCCGCACGGACTTCGTAGCTGGGGTCGATGTATTTGACGTTGATGTGAATCTTCTTGTTGGCGAAATGCTCGGTAATCTTGTCACGGACGTAGATGCCGATGTCCGCGAGTTTCTTGTTGCCCGATGCATCGGTCTGGTTGGTGGAAGTGAGGAGCTCCTGTCCTGCGCCTTCCGCTACGATAATGACCGCATGGTGGCGGCTCTCAAGCCTCTTTTCCAAGTGGGTAAGCAGGCCGTTGGGACCGTCCATGTCAAACGGAACTTCCGGGATTAGGCAGAAGTTTGCCTCGTGGCTGGCCAGGGCGGTAGCCGTAGCGATGAAGCCTGACTCGCGTCCCATCAGCTTGACGATTCCGATTCCGTTTATCTGTGAGTGGGCTTCCATGTGCACGGCGTTCACTGCCTGCGTTGCCCTCTGAACGGCGGTCTCAAAGCCGAATGAGCGGTCTATGAACTGGAGGTCGTTGTCCACGGTCTTTGGAATTCCTATGACCGCGACCTTGAGACCCCTGTTGCCTATCTCGTTTGCTATGTCAAGAGCGCCTCTCTGGGTTCCGTCGCCTCCTATGATGTACATCTGGTTTATTCCCAGCTGCTCGATTGAGTCAACGATTTCTTTTACCTTGTCGCCACCTCCGCGGGATGTTCCCAGGAAGGTTCCCCCGATGCGGTGGATTGAGTCAACGATGTCCGGGTTCAGGTCTATGGCACGGAATGTTGTGTCATGGGCCAGTCCCTTGTAGCCAAACTTGATACCCTTGATACGCCTGACCCCGTAGCGGTTCCATAGACAGCGGACGATGGCGCGGATAACATCGTTGAGTCCCGGGCAGAGTCCGCCGCATGTGCAGATTCCGGCTGTAACGTGCTGTGGGTTGAAGTAAATGTACTCGCGGGGACCGGCTTTTTCCATCAGGTTGGTTTTGTCATCCGGGGCGGCGCTGTCATCGGCGAAGACGTTCACGTGGTAGCGGACTGCGGAAGTGTCTTTTACGTAGGCGGCACGGAAAGTTCCGTGCTCCAAGGAAAGTTCTATGGGGGAGTGTATCTTGCATTC
>JAFTEK010000171.1 GCA_017453705.1 Treponema sp. | reverse complement strand
TGCTGGTGCTCTCGGAGCTTTTCGGCGTTCCAATCGATGAGATTGTCGTACGGAAGTATCCGGGCGCAGGGGAGGTGCTGTCAGCATGAAGAACAACTTCAAATGGCACAGGGAGCAGCTGGGAGGCAAGTGGTTCAGCGTGTGCGACCACGAGCACGTCCCGATGATTGAGCACACGAAGGATGGCAAGTACAAGCTGCGCAACGCGAACGGCAAGGCAGTCCTGCACGAGGACTATGCCGATGCCGTCAAGCTCGCGCTGGACGTGTACGAGAAATTCCGCAAGCTGAACAGGACTTTCCGGGCATGATGGGGCGGGAGGGGGTAGCAGCGGACGCTTTTTGTCCTCCCCGCCTTTTTTGTGCCGCCGTGGCGCGCAGGCTCCGCAGCCCGCCGATTTCCCTTGTAAAAAGCAGCGCTTTTCAGTAAAGTGTAGCATCATTTCTTTATCACAATATTGCGGAGGACTCTTAAAAATGTCTCTTTTGGAAAAAATCGGCAGCTTCTTCGGCAAGTTCATGGCCGTCATTGTGCTCGCGGTCGCGGCACTCTCCCTCTTTGTTCCCAGTTCAACGCTCTGGGTTCAGACAAAGTGGGTCAACTACCTGCTGATGATCGTCATGTTCGGTATGGGGCTCACGCTCAAACTGGAAGACTTCAAGCTCGTCTTTACCCGCCCCAAGGACATCCTCATCGGCTGCCTCGCGCAGTTCACGATCATGCCCCTGCTCGCCTTCGCGCTCGGCAAAATCTTCGGCCTTGAGATAGGCCTGCTCGCCGGCGTCATCCTTGTAGGAACCTGCCCCGGCGGAACTTCAAGCAACGTCATCACCTATCTGTCAAAGGGTGACGTCGCACTTTCGGTCGGCATGACGAGCGTGAACACCCTGCTGGCTCCCGTCCTGACACCGGCAATCACCTATCTGCTCCTGCGCACGAGCGTCCACGTTGACGTGCTGAGCATGTTCCTTTCCATCGTCAAGGTCGTGCTCGTCCCCATCGCGCTCGGATTCATCATCAACAAGTTCTTCGGGAAATTCACGCAGAAGATCGTCGCCATCCTTCCAGCCATCTCCGTCATCGCCATCTGTCTCATCGTCGCGGCGGTCGTCTCCCACAACGCACAGAAAATCCTCACGACCGGAGCCATCGTGTTCGTCGTGGTCATCCTGCACAACCTGCTCGGCTATGCCTGCGGCTTCCTGCTCGGAAAGATTCTGCGCCTGTCGGTCCCCAAAACGAAGGCCCTTTCCGTCGAAATCGGCATGCAGAATTCCGGCCTTGCGACCTCCCTTGCGGGAACAGCCTTTCCCGACCTTGCCATGGCGACCGTTCCCGGCGCAATCTTCTCAGTCTGGCACAACATTTCGGGCGCGATTCTCGCAAACGTCTACCTGAAGTGGCAGAACAAGGACGGAAACAAGTAGGCCAGCATAGCAGAAGAGGATGGCACACCCGATTGAAGTTAACATGCCATCCTCAGAATGCAGCGGATTTGCGCGGAATTATTTAAGCCCCCCTCCGTCCAACCGTCCCTGTACCATTTGCAGACGAAAATCCGCGCGCACGCTAGGCCCGAAACACGGAGCGCAGGGGCTATTATGCGGATAAGGGCTGCGATGTTAAGAAACTGAGAGTTTATATAGATGGGGAGAATACAATATAAAAGATTGGATGCTACCTGTTTTAACGCACATTCGCTGGACTCATTTGTCCGCCATCAGACTGTGACTGAGTGCTGGAGAGAAGTGGATAATAAATGGGTACTTGTGCCTAACCCTTTTGTTGAAAACTGGACGATAGAACAGTGCCGGGCAATCGCTGAAGATATAGCGCGACATATGAACCATGACCAAACAGCTTTTGCTGCATTTGATGGCGGGCGTATTGTCGGATTTGCAAACGTATCACACCACATTTTTGGAAAGACAGCGAATTACGTGGAGCTGGTCTGCTTTCAAATTTCAGAGGAATACCGTCGGCGGGGCATTGGATGGAAGCTTTTTACAATGATCTGTGAAGAGGCTCTGCGGCTTGGAGCAGACAAACTGTACATATCGGGGCATTCCTCGAAAGAATCACAGGCAGCGTACCATGCGCTTGGTTGTAAGCATGCAGAGGAGATTAATGAGATTCTGGCAGAGAAGGAACCATTTGACGTACAGCTGGAATACATATTATGAAGAGAAGGGGCTGGCAGGGTGCTACGTATCCAGCCACAGGAGAGCTTTTCTTCTCCTGTGGCTGTCCCCCTGCTAAAAGCCCCGCAGAAAGCGCATCTTATTCCGCAAAGAACGCCCGTACTGCGGCGGCCATCTGGTCCAGATGCTTCGTGAAGTAGTGGTCGTCGCCTTCTATCGTGAAGAGCCGCGCGTTTTTGTACAGCTTCTGGGCCTTCACCGAGTACTCGTAGGGAACGGCCTCGTCGGCATTCCCGTGGATGATGCAG
Organism: Treponema sp.; assembly: GCA_017453705.1. Lineage (GTDB taxonomy): Bacteria > Spirochaetota > Spirochaetia > Treponematales > Treponemataceae > Treponema_D. Next base: position 937 of record JAFTEK010000171.1, on the reverse strand, counting down.
ACCGGCCCCTCATAGCGGGCAATCTCATCTTCGACATGGATGGTCTGCGCAACGCGGGCATAATCCCCAGAAAGCTCCCACCTCTCGGAAGTGATTTTCTCCGGGATATGCCTGGGGTCAAAGGATGAGCCGAGCATGGAGCCTTTCCGTGCGTCGTCGGGAATACAGAGGGCCGGAGAAAGCGGCAGGATTGCCTTGAAATCGTCGGCGCACATACCGGCAACGAGCATGGTCAGGAAACCGCCCTGGGAATGACCGCTCAGATAGAGGTCGGTCACGAAGTCCAGCGACTTTGCATAGTGCACGACGGCCAGTGCATTCGTCACCCATTTATAGATGGTATGGTTCCTGAACTCGCCGCCGCTTTTCCCGTGCCCGTACATCTCCACACGAAGGACAGCGACCCCGGCATCGTTCATTGCCTTCTGAGCCGCAATGATATGCGGTTCCTCCATGTGCCCCGTAAAGCCGTGAATCAAAATGCACAGGGGCCCCTTCCCCTCTGCAAACGGCTTGTCCAGCTTTGCATGCAGGGGGATGCCATCACAGTCAATATAAAACTCTTCCATGCTGTATCTCCTGACTTAGCCTAACATAATGCCCGTTTTTTGTCAGCCGTCCGAGAGGCAAATGATTCAGCGTGCGCGAGAAGTTCTGCAGGCTGAACCGGAGCTTCAGGGCATAACATTCTTTACCGGTTACACCCGGCCCAAAAGGGACGAATGAATGTGGGTGATTGCCCCGGCAAGGGCGTCAGCAGCATGATCGGGCTTAGGCTCGGTTTTCAAGTTCAGCAAAAGCTTCACGTACTGTTCAACGGTTTCCTTGTCAGCAGAGCTCGTACCGGTAACGGCTGTCTTTATCTGGTTGGGCGTATACATGGTAAGGGGAATGGCCTGCTGGGCAAGGCAGAGGGTAATAACCCCTTTTGCCTCGG
>JAFTEK010000170.1 GCA_017453705.1 Treponema sp. | reverse complement strand
TCTACAACTTTCCAATTGTAATGTCCTCGACAGCAGACTGCTGGGCTGAGCTTAATACAGACCAAGCCGACAGCGCCAGACTGCTTGGTGCAGGAGAAGTACGATGTTTCATGGACATAACACTCTTCCAGCTGCTTCCTGCAATTATTTCTGGCGCAATAACGGTGTTCATATACTGCTTCTTTTCCTTTATGTTTGTCCTGCTTTTTGGGGTTACAGCCGGTACAACACTGGAAGTCGCAATATACCACGCAGGAAAAAGCAGGCTGGACTTTAGGACAGCGGCAATCCTTTCCATTATAGAAAGCATCTCTGCAATGACAGCCCTTTTTGCCCTTGCAAAAGCTGAGGATGCGGCAAAAAGGCAAAAAGGCCTTTCCTTACACTCTGACAAAAACGATCCCATAGCTCTGGCAAAGAAGGAAATTGCCCCGGCTGCCGCATTAATCCTAATCATAGCAATTTTCTTTGTCCTTCCTCTCCTGTCAATTGTTTTTTCATCATTCACGACGAGGACAGGGGGACAAAAGGCATTCTCATTCAAGGCATGGAGCCAGCTTTTCCAAATGAAAAGCTTCCACATCTCACTCAGGAACACGCTTTTTACGGCAACAGCTACAGGAATCACATGCAGCATGGCGGCCTTAGTTCCTGCCCTGATTTTGAGGCTATCCAAGTTTATAGGAAAAAGCCTGATACGTACCCTCGCACTATTTCCAATGGCGGTATCATCAGTAATAATGGGACTTGGCATGACAATCCTCATCAGGAGAGGAAGCCCCGTCATGTTGGTACTCGCCCAGAGTGCCCTTTATTGGCCTTTTGCCTTCAGGCAAATACAAACATGTCTGTCTAAAATTCCCGACAGCGTTATTGAGGCCGCCACAATTCTATCTCCTTGCAAAACAGACGGCCTGCTCAAGGTTATCCTCCCCTACTGTAGAAGAAGCATCATAAGCGGAACCCTCCTGTGTTTTGCGATGAGCTGCTCGGATGCAACACTTCCCCTTGTTCTTTCGATATATAAGTTTGACACCTTGTCCCTTTTTACCTACAGGCTGGCAGGAAGCTACCGCTTTACCCAGGCTTCGGCAGCAGGAAGCGTATTGGGACTTGTCTGTATCCTTGCATTTTCACTCTCAAACATGGCAAAGGAAAAACATGGCATACTTTGAATGTTGCGGACTCTACAAGAACTGGGGACTATGCTCCAAAGGAAGCGTAGAGGTGGACATATCTTTCCAAGCGGATAAAGCCAGCATGACCAGCATCGTAGGTCCTAGCGGTTGTGGAAAGTCAACCGTGCTACGCCTTATAGCAGGAATTCTCAAGACAGATACTAGAGACAAAAAGACCCGGATAATGCTTGACGGAAAAGACATAGCAACGCTTGCCCCTGGAAAAAGAGAATGTGGACTGGTGTTCCAGAGCGGAGCGCTATTTCTTAACATGACTGTCCAGGATAACGTCGCATACGGTCTGATTTGCAGAGGTATAAAAAAAGAAGAAGCCAGGAAACAGGCAAGGCACTTCCTTAACCTGTTCAACATACAAGATCTTGCCTGCCGATATCCAGAAAGCCTGAGCGGAGGTGAAGCACAGCGAGTATCCCTGGCCCGCACATTAATAGTAAAACCAAAGCTTATCCTGCTCGATGAACCTCTTAGTGCCCTTGATGCCCCCATGAGAAAAAAACTGGCAGAAGAAATCGTTGCCATGCAGAAAAAAGAAGGCTTTACCTCAATAATGGTAACACACGATATAAATGAGGCAAAAATGATGAGTGACAGGATAATCGTAATGGAAAAAGGCCGGATAAAGTGGCAAGGAGATGCAGAGGACTTTTCTGACTAAGGCCTAGTCAGTTACAGAGAACTCATCGAGGCTGCCAACTTTGGCAAGATCATCGATTACCAGGTTATAGTTGTCCAAGTCAGGTGATACGACTGAGTAACGCAGAATAATCTTGCTTTCTGACATGATACGGCTGATATTAAGATCCCTAACCTTGAAACCGTTCCTCTCTATGGCCGCCTTAGCCGCAGACAAGTCAACATCTCCATTCCCGAACACAACATGGAGAGTCTTGTTACGGCCAGCAAGAAAGTACCGGCTCTCAATCTTTTCAAGAAGAACAAGAAGAAAGAGGGCCACAACAAGCACCAGAACGGACTGCTCATAAAGGCCGGCACCAAGGGCAAGCCCTATGGCCGCAGAAGTCCACACAACAGCTGCGGAAGTCAGGCCACGAATGTTCACCCCCTGATGGACTATCGCACCCCCGCCTAGAAAACCTATTCCACTGACCACCCCGGCTATGACCCTTGTAGGATCCCCGCCATAGTAGCCCTTCCCAGCCTGAATCTCAGGCAGGCTGTACGAAAGAATTGCCAGCAGGGTTGAAGACACGCTTATCAGCACCAAAGTCCTCATACCAACGACCTGATAACGGTGCTTGCGTTCAAGTCCCAGCAGTGCTCCTGATATGGAACTTGCCAAGATTTTAACCAATGAGTCAATGTAAAAATCCACAGAAATAAACTCTGATATATCCATAAAGGCCTTTCTTACCGCTTCTTTCCAAAAAGCTTAAAGCCACCCGCACCATAGCGGCTCCCGGCTTTGACCCATTCGCCTGATGTCTTGGCATCAAATTTGGCTCCCGTAGCCTTAAAGCTGTCCATATATTCTGCAAGCCATTTTCCAAGCTCCATGTCGCTAGAGCTTAGCTCATTGTCAATGCCGCTTCTGGTGAGCAGGATGTTCACGTATGACTTATTTCCAAACTGGACGGCTATGTTCTCCGCAAAAATCTCGAATGCGGCAGCGGCGGCAGCAACAACTGGAGATGAGATTGAGGAGCCTCCAGAGCGAAGAGCCGGAGCCTTAAGGATATCAACCTGATCAGGTGTCTCCTTGAAAAGAAAAACCAACATCCCAGGCACGCCTGTAGAATTCTTCTTCTCAAACCTGGACAGAACCTCCAGGGCAAGGCACTGGAAAGGCAGAACAAGCTCATCGCAGCCCCTGATGCATTCCGCGCTTGAAAGCGGTCTCTCCAAGGATGCCAGCCATTCAGCATCAAAAAAAAGAACAGCCTCGTCCATGTGACCGAACGCAGCCTCCGTGCTGAAAATAAGGGTTCGGGAAGAAATAGGGGATGCCTTGTGCCATTCCACCAGAGAAATTCCGGAAGCCTCTGTAATTGCCATGCTTTTTTCAGCAGCAGCAGCCTCTTCTTCTTCCTGCGATAGCTCCGGGGTGGTTATGGAAATACTTCTGCCAGACAAAGCCAGACCATCGGCAAATTTGCTTCCAGACGGCATCTCTTTTCCTGCGACAAGGACTGTTTTCGCCATGAGAATGATTATAGCACATTGTCACGGACTTTGCAAAGGCAGACTTTGTTGATATAATCGATTACCATGAAAATATGGATAAAGTACCTCATTGGCATAATCTTGGGAATCGCACTTGCTTTTGTCCTTCCATCAGGCTCAAAAAATACACAGGATACCCTGGATTTCATCGTTGAATTCGTAATACGCTTCGGTCGATATCCGCTTATCCCCCTGCTTTTCTTCTCCATCTCCACCGCCTGCTATAAACTGCGCGACGAGAAGCTGATGCTAAAGACAGGTCTTTGGACGACATCCGTAATAATCCTTTCAACAGCCCTCCTCGTGGTCTTAGGACTACTTGCGGCACTGATTGTCAAGCTACCAAGAATTCCCATGACAATAGAAAGCTCCAGTGAGATTCCCGGAGTTGACATACTTGGGCTGATAAGGCAGCTCTTCCCTTACAACGGTGTGCAGTCCCTGCTTAATGACAGCTACCTGCTGCCATGCTTCATCTTCGCGGGGCTGGTCGGATCCGGTGCAAACGATGACAAACACGCCGCCGCACCTGCAATCGCAGTGTTCAACTCCATAGCAAGGGTAGCTTACATAGTCATGAGCTTCTTTACCGAGATTCTGGCAATAGGCATGATAGTCCTATCATGCCGCTGGACGCTCGGTGTCATCGCGCTCAAAAAGACGGGACTGTACGGCGAACTGTTCGCCCTGCTCCTCGTCCTTCTGGCACTGATGGCTTTTGTCGTCTACCCCTTCATCATCAGAATCCTCTGCGGGGAAAAGCATCCCTACCGCGTCATCTATGCCTCCGCCGCCCCGATTATGGCGGCTTTCATATCCGGCGAGTCCAACATGACCCTGCCCCTGCTCATCAGGCACGGCAATGAAAGTCTGGGAATAAGGCACAGGGTAAACGGTGTCAGCTATCCGCTTTTCTCAATTTTTGCCCGCGGAGGAGCCGCACTTGTCACATCAGTATGCTTCATCGTGATACTGCGTTCCTACTCAATGCTCGAAATAAAGATGTCCACTGTCATCTGGATAGGCTTCTGGTCGTTCCTGCTCTCATTCCTGCTGGGGGAGCATCCTATCGGGGGAACCTTCCTGCTGCTGACCATCCTATGCATCAAGCACGGAGGAGGCTATGAGGCAGGATACCTTCTTTTGAGGGAGGCGGCTCCCGTCCTGGGATGCTTTGCCGCCGCATTTGACGCATTGACTGCAATGACAGGCAGCTACATTGTCGCGGAAAAGACGGACAGCATAGAGGCACAGGAACTCAAGAAATTCATCTGAGCCAGCCGTAAAACTCAGTCAGTTCATTGGATGCGGACACACTGCCGTCCGAGAGCATAAAGATGCAGGCTACACTTGGAAAAGCCTGCTGGAAGGCCTCCATTCCCATCAAGAAGGCTGTCGTGCTCATGGCATCCGCCTCCATTGACGAAGAGGAAACAATCGTGGCGGAAGCCACATTCCCTCCGCCGGGGAAGCCGGTCTTGGGGTCTATGATATGGTGGTATCGCTTTCCCTCGCTTATAAAATAACGCTCATAATTTCCGCTCGTCACCACAGAAAGCCCGTCCCCAAGCTCCAAGACGCTGGCGACGGACTGCCCGCCGTCCAATGGGTTCTTTATTCCGACCTTCCACTTGCTTCCGTCTTTTTTGCTTCCATACACATAGACATTGCCCCCCAGATCGATTATGGCCCGGCTGACCTGCCGCGCCTTCAGGATGCACACAAGTTCATCGGCCGCGTAGCCCTTGGCTATCCCGCCCAAGTCCAAGGCCATTCCTTCATCCTCAAGGAAGACGGAACGACCCGACTCCTCCAGAGAGACCTTCCGCCAGTCCACAAGCGCGAGGGCAGCATCTATCTCCTCTTGTGAAGGGACTTTCTGGTGGTCTGTGCCGATTCCCCACAGCTTGACAAGGGGACCAATCGTCGGGTCAAAGACTCCTCCGCTCCTTTCTGCAAAAGAGAGGGCTGTTTTTATCACAAAAAAAACACCATCACGGACGCTGACTGCATTCTTCCCTGCGGCGGAGTTCACACAGGAAACATCGGAGGAAGTTCGATTCGCGGAGAAAGCCTCATCTATTTCCTGGAGCCTTGCACGAATCTCTCCATAAAGCTTTTCACCCCCGTCCTCAAATGCATTCACAGAGCATACAGTGCCCAAGATTTCCCAACTCTGGGCAGGAAGAGAGCGAGATGAACTCTTGCTCCCCCCCCCTTCCCCAGCCTTCTGGCAGCATGACAGGAAAATAACCAGGAAGGACAGCAGGGCAAAAACAAGGGCTGGTGGTCTGTGTACCCGGAACATCACAGGGATGAGAGC
>JAFTEK010000169.1 GCA_017453705.1 Treponema sp. | reverse complement strand
TGTTCACAAGTACAAGGCGGTGCTCGGTAAACTTATCGTCGCATTGAACTGCAAGTTGTGTCTCACGGATTTCTTCTACGCATTTTTTTATTTCTGGCGTAAGGATCGCGCGCGCGGGTGCAACATAGTCGCTTCCAATCATCGGCCCGCGTTTGGAAAGATACTCGTCAAAGTCAATCCCGTCGCCACCCGCGTCATACCCGAAGTCAAGGCCTTCCTCCGCGAACGGGACGAATGCCATGTTAAAGTCAAAGCAGGGGTTCAGGGCCGTACGCTCAAAGGTCTCGTTGTCAACCAAAAAACCGAAGTTCCCGAAGTGGCGGTCGCAGTTGAGCGTTATGCAGTCGGCGACAATCATTCTGCGGAAAGCGTCCTCGCAATTGAACTCACGGTAGATTTCAAGCAGCTTCGGAAGCGTCAATTTGTCTTTGTAGAATAAGGCGATTGGGTAATAGCCGGATTCCTGTGAAGTAAAAAGCTTGCAGTCAGAGACTACCCTTCCGTCAAAATGCCTGAGTGTATATTTAACGGAGTCACAGAGCTTCTCAAAAACCTGGCTGGCGAGCACTTCGCCGTAAGGCTCAAGGCCTGTGTTCCTCGCGCCGTCGCTCCCTGTTTTTATAAGATGAATCCCATCATCCTGGTTGAGCCAGCATTTGTCGTAAGCACCGTCAGTGGTAAGCTCGGGCGAGGTGGTTGACATCTGGATGCCGAACAGACCGTTACCGTCGAACGAGAGCCTTGACACCACCTCGTCAAAATTGTTCTCGTATAGGTTCACTTCCTGCCAGGTAACATTCTCGCGGCTGGATTTTACCCAAAGGGTGTCCGTCAGTGAAAGGCAATGCGTCAGCGCTATGAAGCCGCTCTTTGTCTTTCCGCCGCACATCTCCAGGATTTTTTCTACATGGGCACGGTGCTTTGCCGCGCTTCTGTTCGCGACCCACGTGTCAATGTCCTGGCACCAAAAAGGAAGAGGCCTGTATTCCTTTACAATCCTGCAAAGCTCAAGCTCCCCTTCGCCTTCTATTACAAAGTCGCACAGAGGAGTCTCCTTGTTTGTGAGCGTGTACAAAAGTCCTTCCATGCCTCACATTATGCGCAAAAACAAGGGATTTTTCAAGGACGGCCGCCAGTATGACGCGGCGATGGGCATTTTGCTGCTGCCCGCTGTCTGGCGGCAGTCAGCCTGCCTCCCGCGCTTACCTCCCGCCCCTGTCCAGGTGCCTGTCCTCGCCCGCGCCGAAGCGCACGAAGTCGAGCGAGCCGGAATCCGCGTCCACGACGAGCACGTCCCACAGCTCCTGCGAGACCGTGCCCGGCTCCCGCGGCCAGGTGACGGAGCCCGATGCCTTGTGAACCTGCTCGTCTTCTATTTTAGCGCAGCCTATGGAGACGACCGGGAATGACAGGTCTCTGTTAACGCAGTCTGAGTGCGTGTGTCCGTGGATGAACGCGAGCACCCGCCCGCCTGCGGAGGAGCCGCCGGAGCGGTCGAACTCTCCCAGCAGGCTCACCATCTCTTGCTCCCCGCGTATCTTATCGCTCCAGTAGTGCATGGAGGCGAGCAGGGGCACGTGGGAGAACACTATTACCTTCCAGCCGGCGGGCGTCCCGGCCAGGGCCCTCCGCGTCCACTCAATTTCCTCGCCGCTGAAGCCATAGCGGTTATTCTGCCCTTCCTGAGTGTGGTCGAACGAATGCAGGAACAGGAGCCTCAGCCCCTTGTCCTCAAAATCGACGTAATAGTGCGGCTCGCCACGTCCCAGGTACAGCCGCGCCTGTTCCGTGACATTCAGCAAATCTGTATTTCCCTGGAAGTAATTCGAGTCGTGGTTTCCAAGCGTGTAATACAGCGGGATGCCGAGCTTTTTCATGTCATCGTTCTGGATGTTGAAATATTCTTCTGTGATTCTTGCAGGAGTCTTGCCGTCGGTAAAATCGCCAAGGTGAATAAGGGCATCGAACGGCGCTTTTTCATGTACGCCAAGCAGGTTGTGCGCCGTGTCGTCCCAGCGGCCGTTTATTACATAATGAGTGTCCGCGAGGAGCGCGAGGACGAGAGTGTCTTCTCCCCACTTATCGCGCAGGGCGTTCACCTTTTTCGCCGTGTCATCTATTTCTGAATCGAAAAAGGGCTTGATTCCATAAGCTGCCGGTTTCCGCATAAAACGGCAGTGGCCTTCCACAAATGCTTTGTCATCGGCAGTAAGAATAAATCGTTCGGTAAGCTTTAGGACAGAAAAGCCCCGCTTGAAAACACTTTCTTTTTTACGGACAAGGATTCTTGCCCAGCCATGCCTCTTGAACTTCTGCCCGTGAGTTTTCCAGCCGAAACGCTTTATGCTTTTTGTGTAGCTTGACCAGTTTTCTTCCTCGCTGTAGCAGTAAGTGTGAATATAGCGGTCGTCTATTGTGTCATTATAAAAGGCTATCTGGTATTCATATCCTTTTGCATCAAATTCAAAAAAATCCCCGGCGTTTACTTCATAAAAATGGAAGTCTGCCATGCGGTTTGTGCTGCACTTTTTATAGATGCCTGTCTTTCTGCTTATTTCGGCGCAAAGACTAAATGAAAGCCCTGGTTTATCAGTGTTTGTTGAAGAAACTGACTGATTTTGTGTGCGCTTTTTTAAATATACTTCCGGTATGTTTGAAAAAACATCTGTTATGCCATACCCACAGATTTCCCTGAAATCCGGGACCGCGAAACTCCCTTTGTTTGGATAAAAGGGCACGTCCGGTGGGAAGTTCCACATGCGTATCGGGAGCGAAGTTTTTTCGCGAATATTCTCAACGTCGCGTCCCCTGTAGTTTGGATGCAAGGCATCTGTTTCGTGGGCTTCGGCAAAGGCAAGGCATTCTTTTATAGAAGAATTAAGGATTCCGACCAGGGCATCAGGCTTCTTTTGTTTTATAAGGACTATTGAATCTGGATTAAAAGAAGAGTAAACGATATATGGCTCAAGCTCATATTGCCTTACAAGGGCTAAAATCATTTCCTCCATGCCCTCGTAGCGGACGACGCTGTTCTTGAGCTCAATATTAATTTTAAGCCCGTATCTCAGGCAGTAGGGTTTTACGAGGTCAAAGACTTCTTCGATTGTTGGAATCTGTGTGTATTGTGGAATCAGGTTCTTTGAATGGGTCTTTATCTTGAGCTCCTTAAGCTCAGCGAGCGTGAAGTCGCGGACATTGCCCTTTCCGTCCGTCGTCCTGTCCACGGTCTCGTCGTGGATCACCACAATCTTGCCGTCCTTCGTGAGCTGTATGTCAAGCTCAATTCCTGTAAGCCCATCCAGCTCACATGCCGCGCGGAAGGCATCGAGGGTGTTCTCCGGCCATGCGTAGCAGCAGCCCCTGTGCGCCCAGATTTTGACAGGCGGCTTCGGAACTTGCGTGGCAGGGGGTACTGGACGGCGGCAGGAGGACAGTGCGGCGAGAGCGGAGACTCCGGCCGCGATGGCTATGGGGCGCCTCACGCGGAAGTCCCCGCGGCCGCAGCCCGTGCCCGCCTCTCCCCGATGAACTTCTCCATGATGCCAGCCATCGCCACGGACTCCCCGGCGGACAGCTTGTAGTCCCGCCCGCCGTACCCGTTTATCAGGTATATGAAGTCGCTCAGTTCGTAGCGTAGCCCGGAGCCGAGGAATCTCGTCGTATACTTCTCTATCCTTGAGGGGTCTTCGTGCCTGACCTCGAACTCCTTGGTCAGCCACCAGGGCGATGGGGCGAGTATGTAGCCGTCCGTCCCGGCTATAACCAGCTGCCCCTCGGTCTTGACCCCAACTCCGGTCTTGGACAGGGCCATGCCCCTCGCGTACTTGAAGGAGGCCTTTGTGTACAAGTCCACCCCGTTCTCCGCCGTGATGCTGGAGAACGACACGCTTTCGTAGTCGCGTCCCAAGAGTTTTATTATGGGCAGCACCGTGTAGCTGCCGTACTCGGTAAAGCTCCCGCCCCAGTCTGCGTCGCGTCTCTCGCGGCCGCCTTCCGGCATGATTCGGGAGAAGGCCGCCTCCACGTCCCTCACTGCGCCTATCACCCCGCTGCGGGCGACCCCCAGCAGCTGGCAGAAGCCCGGGCAGTAAGCGGTCTTAACCGCCTCCAGCAGCACGGCCTTCCTCTCCTTGGCCAGTGCGTACAGCTCCTCCGCCTCCGCTGCGGAGAAGCACAGGGGCTTCTCGCACAGCACGTGCAGCCCGCGGGAGAGTGCCTGCCTCGTGTAGGCGGCGTGCGTCTCGTGGGGGCTGGCTATGTATACTGCGTCCACTCGTTCGAGGAAAGCCTCCAGGTCGCTGCCGTACCGGTCCAGCCCGTGCCTGCGTGCGAACTTCTCCGCGCTGCCGGGGTGCGGGTTGTATACCTCGGTCGTGGCCACGCCGCTTACGTAGTGTGCTTCGCCCATGAACCGGGACGCTATCCTCCCGCTGCCGACTATACCCAGCCTGACCAACGGCCTGCCGCGCCCGCGCAGCAGCGTGGACGAGATGTCCCTCGTCCTTGGCAGGTACACCACCTCGCAGAGGTCTCTCAGGTAGTCGAACCTTCCCTCCCAGTCCGACCCAGCCGTAAACACGTCCACCCCGTACCGCTGGATGTCCTCCACCTTCTGCCCAACGTGGTCTTCTACTATCACCTCGTCTGCGTACCCGGACTTCCTTACGTTCTCTATCCGCTCCGACAGCGGGTCTACTATGTTGAGCTTTCCCCGCGCCTCGTCGTATTGCTCCGTCGTCACCCCCACTATCAGCCAGTCGCCCAGCGCCCTGGCCCTCTTGAGCAGCTGCAGGTGCCCCTCGTGGAACAGGTCGAACGACCCGTATGTTATTACCTTCCTCATCCCTTTCCCTGCCCCCGCTCCGCCCGAACAGAACATTTCCGGGCGAAATGTTGCGTTCGGGACAAGACAAATTTGCGACAAAAATGGAAGCAAATCGTATTTTGGGGTAAATTCGAATAAATTGATTCTTTTTTAATCCCTGGAATTGCCCAATGAAGACCGTTTTTTTTCCGGCATAGCAATGCCCTTTCGTAATCAGCCTTCTTTTGAAAGACCTTTCCGTAAGATACGCAAATCCGCGTATAGGAATGATGGTCGAAGTTTCTGGCCGCGCACCTAACGTGCATCACGGACAGTCAGCATCTGAATGTTCCAAATATTATAGTGTTAAACTTGTAATGTGTCAAACTATTATGGAAGGTTTTGGCTAAATCCGCTGTCAAAGAACCGCTGTCAAAGCTGCACCTTGCCGTAAAGCTGGTCTTTTTCCTGTTGTTCTATCCCCAGATAACGCTTGGTGATATTGAAGGATGAATGGTTGAAGACCTCCATCAGTAGGACTCCGGAAGCTCCCGCCTTCATCGCGTGATAACCAAAGGTCTTCCTGAGCGAGTGGCAGCTGAACTTATCCACCCCCTCAAGCTCGGAGGCCGCGTTGATGAAGATGCTGTAGGCACGGCTCCTTGTGATGTGCCGGTTCTTCCCTTTTCGGCTCTTGAATATGAAATCCCCTGCATCCGCATTGGACTGATCAAGGAGCCTTGTCAAGGCTTCTACAATGCTGTCATTAAGCAGAACACAGTTCCTTTTGCCCGTCTTATGCTCATGAACCTCAAGGTGAGAGCGGAAAACTCCATGTGCAAAATCATACACATCACCCCAGGTCAAATCAAGTATGTCACCGATTCGCAAGGCAGTATTTATTCCAACCGTGAACAAGGCGTAGTCGCGCAGCCTTCCCCTTTTCATAAAGAACATCTTGATTTTCGCAATCTGCTCGGTATCCTTTATCGGACTTGTCACTGACATAGGCTATCTCCTTATATTCATTGAACTTGCATTATCGACAGGCGGCCGTATTCTTACATCCGCCTGCTATAGTACTTATCGGTTTTTGCTTGTTCCAAAACAACATTTCGCCCGGAAATGTCATCTTCAAAGGAGATGTCCGCCCCACAAGAAAACACCGTGCAGGGGCGGACAGGCAGCCTGAGGCCGTAGCCTCGTTCCGTTGCCTTACGCCGCCACGTCAACGGTGGCGCTGAAGCCCGTCACAGGGGCTTTCAGCACGTTGTTGCCACCGCAGTACAGGGTGCGCACCGCGATTGCGTACTTTCCTGCCTTCATCGAGGGAGGAACCTGAAAAATCAGGCTCCTGGGGTAGTTCTTGAAGATGTTCTCCTCTCCTACCCTTATCCAGGCTTCCTCGTCGCTGCTCGCGCTTCCGTCCGCGCCCACAGGCACAAAGAAGATGCCGCAGCCCTCGCCCTCCGTCAGCTTCAGGCGGTTGCCCTTAAGCTCCACGCCCTTGCCGAGTGAAAGAACTTTGTTTTCTTTCTTTGTGGCCAGGTTCACGATTTTGTTCATCGCAGGAGCCTTGAGGCAGAGAGAGACGCTCCCTACCTTCAGCTGCGACACGGCGTTCTGCACGTCCTCGGACGGGGTAAAGCCCACCGTAAGCTCCTTGCCCCTCAGGGCAGAGACATCGGTGTTCCCCGCGTCCATTGAGAACGAGCCTTTCAGCCCCAGGTACATCACCCCCAGATCCAGGAGGCTCACCGCGTTCCCTGCCTTTATTTCGGACAGGATGCGGGCTTTCATCCTGTCCATCGCAAAGTTCAGGATGTAGGCGTTCAGACCAGTGTTGGTGTTCTGGTTGTCGTCCAGGATGCCCTTTATAAGCTGCTCAAGGGTAACGGTGTTGCGCGTTACCTTTCCGTAATAGGAGTTCTCGTCTTCTGAGAACTGGTTCTGGTGGATGACCACGTTAATCTTGTTGCCGTGGTCCGTGTAAAGATTTGCCATAAGGCGTTTCTCCTTGCCGCTGTCGCGGCGATTTTTTGTTGTACCGGCACACCCGGTCTTACCGGGCAGGCCGGCCTTCCGGTCAGCGCCACATACGGGCACAGCCGCCGTCACCCGAAGGCGACAGGACAAATATCGCACAGTTTCGAAGGCTCTTTTTGTAGAATTTTGTCTACAAGAAGAAGGGGCACGCCCTCACCGGAACATTGCAGTCCTGGTGCCGCATGTGCAGGGAGATGTCCGGCAGACACATTACGAGGTGTGAGGCAGACACATTACGAGGTGTGAGGCAGACACATTACGAGGTGTGAGGCAGACACATTGCGAGGTGTGAGGCAGACACATTGCGAGGTGTGAGACAGACACATTGCGAGGTGTGAGACAGACATACTGCGAGGTGTGAGGCGGACATACAGCGGGGTGTGAGGCAGACATACAGCGGGGACGGCGGCGAGAAGCCCTTCTGGCTGGGCCGCAAGACGGAGCTTCCTCCGGCGAACCGTGGAGACCGGGCGCCTTATAAAGGAAAAATGT
>JAFTEK010000168.1 GCA_017453705.1 Treponema sp. | reverse complement strand
GTTGTTCCTTCAAGCTTAACTGCGGGAACGGATAAAGTCAAGGGAGCCAGCCGCAAAAAAACTGGCTGTGGAGAGACGGCATTATCTGCGCCTGGACTTGCGCTTGATTATCTTCTTTATCTCGTGGTTGTCATTCTTCCACAGGATTTCGGTTGTCTCTATGTCGATCAGCTCTGTTACCACGTAATAAGTGCGGGCTGTTTTCTTGCCGTCATCGGTGGACTCCACTATCGTGCGGATGGAACCCTGCATCATGTAGTCAGCCCCTGTCTCGGCCTTGAGCCTGGCACGTGTCTCTTCGCGGGCGTTCTCCTGCTGGTCTTCCCGCTCCTCACGGACTTCCGCGCGGTCTGACTTTTGGGCGACGAATTTGACGTTCTCATCTTCCAGCAGCTCTGCCTGCAGGTAGTCTGTGAGTATGCGGGTGTCTATGTGTTCGTCGCTGGCGTTCTTGTATGAACCGATTATGACGCATGGAACTTGTTTTCCATGTGTCTTGGGATACTGCTTTATCGCCTTTGAGTTGTTGAAGTCCTTTATTATGTCTTTTGCGACCAGACGGACATCTGTGTCGTTCCAGTAGCCGGAGTAGTCGGTCTTCTTTGTGTCGTTTACGCGGTCAACGCTTGTGGACGAGGAGCAGCCTGCCAGAACTATGAGGGTGAGCCCCAGGACTACGGTGCAAATGAAAATAACAAGGTTCCGCACGTTTTTCTTCATCATTTTGTCTTTCTCCATAACGGTTCTCTTTGAATAGTCAAACAACGCTAGCCACATTTGATTACAAAAATGTCTTGCCTGTTCGTAATTATTCACCGGGAACTTTGTTGTTCAAGTATGGGTCAGCCATTGAAAAGCCGGATTTTGTTTTGTATGCTGGCATTTGTATTTGTCTTTTCCTTTGCCCCGCTTGCGGCGATTGATTATGCCGCGCAGCTCTCCTATATAGAGAAGAATACAAAGAACCTGTACAGCAAGAAGAGCGTGGTTGTCCAGGGCTTGGACGAGGGACTTCTTTCCTATTATACAGGTGACTACGCAAGCTCCATAAAGAAGCTGACCCGGACGGAAAGCAAGATAGACGAATACTTTGCGAAGAGCATTGGGCAGTCTATAGAGTCTTTCATTGTAAATGACTTGGTTATTGATTATGCAGGTGAGGACTACGAGGACTTGTATCTGAACCTGTTCAAGTCCCTGTCGTATTATCATTTGGGGATGCTTGAGGACGCGATTGTTGAGATTAACCGTTTTGAGAACAAGTCCCAGCATATCTCCCAGCGGTACGAGGCGGACCTCGTTAAGGCTAGGCAGGCGGCGGAGAATGCGGATTCCAGTCCTGTCAGCGTCACTTTTCACAATTCCGCTCTTGGCCAGTACCTTGCCCTGCTTTATCACAGGGCTGACGGGGACATGGACGCGGCTCTGAGCGCGGCGCGTTTTTTGCATGATGCCTTTATAACCCAAGGCAAGCTCTATGATTTTGATGAGCCTGTCAGACTGGTCAAAGAAGACTTGAATGTGCCCAGTGGCATGGCAAGGATAAATGCCCTGGCGTTTTCCAATGGCAGTCCCTACAAGAGCCAGATTTACTTCCCCGCAATCGTGTTCAACGCTGTGGTTGCCATACCCTTCATGCAGTCCCGCAGGCCTAAGGTTGGCTTTGTCGGTGTCAAGGCTGTGAACCTTGAGACCCATAAGACCTACAAGAGTTCCATGAGCCAGCTGGAAAGTCTGGAGAATGTCGCCCTGGACACCTTTCAGACCCATTCCGCCAGCATTTACAGCAAGGCCATTGCCCGTATGATTTTTAAGCAGCTAAGCAGCGAGCTGGCTGGCGATATAGGTAGCGTCATGGCAAGCAGCGATGATCCAGGTGTCGCTTTGGTCGGGGGGATTCTTCAGCTGGCTTCTATAGCGGGTGAAGTCAGCGCATGGCTAACGGAGACAGCTGACCTGAGGATGTCCAGGTATTTCCCCGCCAGGGCTGATGCCGGGGGGCTGACAGTGGAGCCTGGCCGCTACGACATAACGATGGAATTCTATCAGGAGAAGGGGGGCAGGCTCATGTATCGCAAGAAATTCAAGAATGTCAGTGTGAAAGAAGGCAAGCTCTGTCTGCTGGAAGCTTCTTATCTTGGGAATGACGTGATTGACCGCTAGAGGCGGTTTCAAAAGCCGGTTCTTTTTAATCTGCCTCGCTAGTTTTTTTTTCCCCTGCTAGCAAAGCTGACATTTTTATCTGTCCAGGACAGATAGTGTTTGCATGAGATATGCAAAAGAAATTATGATTGCGTGTGCCGGCTCCTGCCGGCTGCGTGTCCGGCGCGCCGCCGTACTGTCTTCGCTGCTGTTGACCGCCCTGTTATGCTGTTCCTGCAAGGGGCTTTTAAAGTTGCCTGTGACCGGGAACCAAGAGGAGAGAATCCGGCTTGTAAGCTGGAATGTGCAGACTTTCTTTGACGCCAAAAGGGATGGCTGTGAGTACGATGACTTTATCAAGAGCAAGGTCTGGGGAGAGGCGGCTTACTCCGAGAGGCTCAGGCGGCTGTGCGACTGCCTGTCCAAGCTGGATGCGGATGTTGTTGCCCTTGTGGAGCTTGAAAACGAGGCCGTCCTGCAGGACATAAGCAACTATTTGTTCTCCAGTATGCCTTTCAGGAGCCGTTACCGTTGGGCTGCTTTTTCCAAGGAGACAGGCTCTTCTCTGGGCTGTGCAGTCCTGTCCCGCTATCCCCTTGAGGAACTGAGCTGTCATGGGCTGGATGTCCGTTCTTCGGCTGTCATGTCCAGGCCGTCTTTGCGTCCTATTATGAGGGTTTCCGTTGTAAAAGGCGGAAGGTCTTTTGTCCTTTTGCTGAACCACTGGAAGAGTATGTCAGGTGGCAGGGATGCGAGTGAGTGCTGGCGGAATGCACAGGAAGCCCTGCTTGAAAGCTGTCTGGAGGAACTGGGGCAAGATCCTGCACTGGCTTGTGGGGACTTTAACCGTGACATACTGGATTTCGAGATTGGGAATGACGGATCCGTGCTTCTCAGGTCAGGGGAAAACATATCTTCTGTCGGCAGTCCCTGGTTTTATGGTGATGGGGATTTGCAGGGGCCAGGCAGCTACTACTATAAGGATGAATGGTCAAGGATAGACGGCTTTTTTTATTCTGGGAGGATTTGGCTTGAGGACTTTTGTGTGGAAACCGCAGGGCCTTGGTGCCAGCAGGACAGCATGGTTCCCAAGAAGTATAAGCTCTGGAGCGGATGGGGATATTCCGACCATCTTCCTATATCGTGCACTGTGACGTTCTAGGGTGTCTCTAGAAGCTGGGCAAGTCCCTTGGAACCCCCGATGTCTGGCATCAGGAAATCATTTTGTCCGTTTTGAGAGCCGGAAAACAGTTTTTTGCACTTCGAGATGCAATAAAAACGTATGGGGACACCTCGCGGGAATACGTTTTTACTGATGGGTTTGTTTCACAAAAACAGCTTTCCATGGCTCTCTGGCACGTACTATTGAAACAATACGCTTTTTTTTGTATAATTATACATTATTATGCAGAATTTTCTGCTTTTTGGGGGCTGTGTATGCAAAATAATACGGAAGAAAGCAATGGCTTTATCAACAAGCTTTCTATATTGGCTCAAAGGAACGACCCCATAGACCATGGCCTGTATGCAAAATACGATGTTAAGAGGGGCTTGCGCTATGCAGATGGGCGCGGAGTTCTGGTTGGTCTTACTCGGATAGGAGATGTCGTGGGCTATGAAGTTCAGGACGGTAAGAAGGTTGCTGTTCCTGGAAAGCTGATATACCGTGGATACAGCGTTGAGGATATAGTACGGGACATAGAGAGCCGCCATGAGTTCGGCTTTGAGCAGTGTGCCTACCTCCTGTTGTTCGGTGACTTGCCCACAAGGGGGCAGCTGGACGAATTCAAGTCTTTCCTGGGTGAGCTCAGGACTCTGCCTCCGAATTTCACCGAGGACATGATAATGAAGGCTCCTTCCTGCGACATAATGAACAAGATTGCCCGTGGGGTTCTGGCCTCCTATTCCTACGATCCGGATCCGGAGAACCGCGATGTCGCAAATATATTGCGCCAGTGCATTGAGCTGATTTCCCGCTTTTCTACGCTGGCGGCTTATGGTTATCAGGCAAAAAGGCGTTACTATGACGGAAAGAGCATGTATATCCATAATCCTGTGCCGGAACTTTCCACGGCGGAAAATTTCCTGCGCCTTATTCGCAGTGACCGGAGCTACACTCAGAGTGAGGCGGAGATTCTGGATTTGGCCTTGATTCTTCATGCGGAGCATGGAGGAGGAAACAACTCTTCTCTTACTGTCCACGTGGTTTCATCTGCGGACACGGATACTTACTCGGCTATCGCTGCGGCGGTCGGTTCTCTAAAGGGACGCAGGCATGGAGGTGCCAATATCCGTGTCATGGAGATGATGGATGACATAAAGGCCAATGTCCACGACTGGTCCAACGAGAACGAAATCGCGGAATATTTGCGCAAGATTGCCCGCAAAGAGGCTTTTGACCATACAGGCTTGATTTATGGGCAGGGTCATGCGGTTTACACGATAAGCGATCCGAGGGCTACCTTGCTCCGTGACAAGGCCGGGGAGCTTGCCAAGGAGAAGGGCTGCGAGGAGGAGTTTAACCTTTACAGAAGCATAGAGATGCTGGCTCCAAAGATTCTGGAGGAATTCCACGGTAGCGAGAAGAAAATCTGTACAAACGTGGACTTCTATTCTGGTTTTGTTTACACGATGCTGAACATTCCGCGTGAGTTGTTTACTCCCCTGTTTGCTATCGCTAGAATTTCAGGCTGGTCTGCCCACCGTATAGAGGAAATTGTTGCGGGAGGCCGTATTTACCGCCCTGCCTACAAGAATGTCTCTACGGAGAGAGCCTATGTTCCTATGGAGGAGCGTGTGGAGCAGGAGGGAATGCCTGCCGCCAGCCCGTCAGATGCTGTTACGACGGCAGGGCCTTCTGATTGACATTGTATCTCTGAGCTTTTCTATGCTGGGAGAAAAAGAAACTCCCTCCATCTGACAGGGATGGAGGGAGAAATAAGGAGAAAACCCTAAGCGGGCGGTAACACCGTCTGCCTATCTATGAAAACGAACAGGAACAATATGTCCAGTCTGCTACGGCTAGCTATTCGGTCAGAATCTTAATGATTTCGGCCTTGTCCGTTGTATTCAGAATCTGCACCCTCTTGTCGGCTGACTTGAAGAGGAGGCTGACTTCCGCCAAGAACTGCAAATGCGGCCCAGTCTTGTTGACAGGGGAGAGAGTCATTATAAAAATCCGGCAGGGGTCTTGATCCAAACTGTCAAAGTCTACAGGGTTGTCTGAAATTCCGATACATGCCACCAAATCGGACACTGTGTCTGTCTTGCCATGTGGGATGGCGATTCCGTGTTTCATTCCCGTGGACATCTTGCGCTCGCGGTCAAGGACACACTCCCTTGCGGCATCCTTGTCTGTTACCTTTCCAGCCTTCACAAGGACATCCAACAATTCATCTATAATCTCTTCTTTCTTTGTTCCCTTCAAATGAAGTTCTACCGTCTCCGGCGTCAATACAGTTCTTAAGTCCATAGCTCTAATTTTATGTTCAGAATTAAAAATTGTCAAGGAAAAAAAGACATTTTGGAAAAAATCGTTAGCAATGTTTTTCCCTCTTGTTCTAATGCCAAAACTAGTATATCATAGTTGGGAAGGGGTGAGGAAAGGTTGGAAACCCACCGATAAAAGAAGAGGGTTATAACTTTTACAGGACGTATCGATTTATGGGAAGTGCAGAGAACGAGGATATCAACGCAAAGATTGTGAAGGCTGTGGATGACAAAGTTGCATGGTTCAACAGCAACGTGCTGCCCAAGGTACAGGAAGGCTACCGCAATCATCTGATTTTTGTAAAGAACCTTACAAACGCGCTTCAGAGGCGTTCCTTGATTACGCCTGATCCCTACAAGAATGACAAAAAGATTACTGACGTTGCCCCGATTGAGGACTCAGCTTTCAATGATACAGAGCGAGCCACTCAGCTGGGAATAAGGCTTGGCCAGTACGAGAATATGGTGGATTTTATCTGCACCTATGTAAAATTCTCGGTGGAGCAGCTGCCGACGGCCAAGGTAAAAAAGCTTGTTGACTTTAATAACTCCTTCTCATGGGGGGCTTTAAACCCTGATTCATCCCGCCAGAACACAAAAGCTCTGGGGTCTGCGTTGATGGAGCTTAAGACCACGACCCAAGGCGGTGGGGTTGCCATGAGTATGCCGTTTGACAGCATTGCTAAGACGGCAAAAGATTTGGAGGAAATGACCCGTGAGCTTAAGGCTATCG
>JAFTEK010000167.1 GCA_017453705.1 Treponema sp. | reverse complement strand
AGCCATCGTGCGAGACGAGACCAACGAGATTGCCGAGAAGTACGGTGACGACCGGCGGACGGAGATTGTCGCGGGCGAGGTTGAGGAGATAAATGTCGAGGACATGATAAAAGAGGAGGACATGGTCGTCCTCATGTCCAAGCTAGGCTACATCAAGCGTGTTCCGCTCACCCAGTACAGGAGCCAGGGGCGTGGGGGCAAGGGTACTATTTCCGCCAAGCTTGTTGACGATGACTACATCAAGGGAATGTTCGTAGGTTCTACCCATGATTACGTGATGTTCCTGACCAACCTGGGCAAGGCCTTCTGGATAAAAGTCCACGAGATTCCTGAGTCCAGCAAGACCAGTCGTGGCAGCCACATAAAGAGCCTTTTGCAGGTGACGGCCAACGAGGAGATTACCACCCTCGTCGGCACAAAGGAGATTTCCGATGACCAGTACCTCTTTATGGTGACAGCGGCGGGTGTCGTGAAGAAGACTTCCACCACCGAGTTCCGCAATGCCAAGGCCAGGGGAATGCAGGCCGTCCGTCTGGACGAGGGGGACTCCCTTGTGAGCGGCATACTGACCAACGGAAAGCAGGAAGTCCTGCTGGTAAGCCGCCGTGGCCAGGCATTGCGCATAAGCGAGGAGGAAGTCCGCGCGATGGGACGTGCCAGCCGTGGAGTGGCGGGAATGAAGCTTTCGGAGGGCGATGAGCTTTGTGCCGCCATACCGGTCATAGAAGGCTCCAAGATTCTCGTTGTCACGGAGAAGGGAACCGGCAAGAGGGTGGAATTCAATGAGTTTGCCCCTCACGGACGTGCGACTGGCGGCCAGAGGGTCTTTGGCAACGTGGACGGCAAGGGCGAGATAATCGGTGCGCTGACCGTGGCGGACAGCGATTCCGTGATATGCATCACCAGCCAGGGAACTTCGCTCAGGATAAAGGCGGATGCCATAAGCGTGCAGGGACGCGGCTCGTCCGGAGTCAAGGTCGTGGACGTGACTGAGCCGGATTATGTCGTTGCGATAGACAAGGTGGCCTCTGATAACGATAACGAGGGCGAGAATAACTAATCGGATAGGAATATGGCAGAACTATTAGCGCCTGCGGGCAACGTGGAGGCTCTGGATGCCGCCATTGGTGAAGGAGCCGACGCGGTTTACCTGGGGCTCAAGAGCTTCAATGCAAGGATGCGCTCGTCCAACTTCTCATGGAGGGAGTTCGAGGGGGCGGTGAGGAGCCTGCACCGCATGGGCAGGAAGATTTACGTCACCGTCAACACAGTTGCCGAGGAGAAGGAGACTGAGAGGCTCTACCGCTTTCTTAAGTACCTTAATGAAACAGGGCCTGACGGACTTATCGTGCAGGACTTCGGCGTGGTCAGGATGTGCCAGGAGTTCTTTCCCGGACTGGAGCTTCATGCTTCCACCCAGATGAACGTGGAGAGCGCGGATGCCGCCAACCTTCTTGTAAGGCAGGGGCTCAAGAGGGTCGTTCTTGCCCGTGAGCTGGGGCTGGAGGAGCTTAAGGCGGTCAAGGAGCACACCAAGGCGGAGCTTGAAGTCTTTGTCCACGGTGCCCTGTGCGTAAGCGAGAGCGGTCTGTGCCTTTTCTCCAGCCTTCTTGGCGGCAAGTCCGCCAACCGGGGTGAGTGCACCCAGGCATGTCGCCGCCTGTACACGGCGGAAAGCCGTGGCGCAGAGGAGACCGGCTACTACTTCTCTCCATGTGATCTCCAGCTTATAGACCAGATTCCCGACCTGATGAAAATAGGAATAGACAGCTTTAAGATAGAAGGCCGTATGAAGAGCGCGGAATACGTCGGCTCTGTCACCGCCGCCTACCGCTATGTGATGGATCACTGGGAGGGCGATCGCAAGGGCTCTGTCGCTGAGGGCAAGAGAATCCTCAGCACGGACTTTGCCCGCAGCAAGACCAGCTACTGGTACGGCTTCAAGGACGTTCAGGAGGGGGTCTCCCAGGCCGGAGCCAAGATACTGAACCCCAAGCAGGCGGGCGGTACCGGGATATACCTGGGCAAGCTCAACATGATGAGGAACGCGACCAGGCAAGAGCATGAGGAGGAGGCCGCGGCCTCAAGCAAGGAAATACAAATACGGATGGCCACTATCCACGGAGGCAGCTACGACCCCGACCCCGGTGACAGCATAAGGATTCACAGGAAGGATGACTCAGGCCGTGTCAGCCACAAGGTAAGGCTGGTCAAGACTGATGACAAGGGGCGGCGGTGGATTGACGTACCTGCGGGCTTCCAGATTGGCGATGAAGTGTATCTGCTGCAAACCAAGTCCATGTCCAAGAGGTACAAGCGTGTTTTGCCGGAGGATTTGTCTTCCTTCCGCAGGCAGCCTGGGGCAGATAAGCTTCCGATATTGGATCTTACCCCCCTTCCCAAGGGCGGGCTTTCGTATTTTCCTGCGGGGACGTATATTGCAGTCTCCACGACGCAGGACGCGCACTTGGTGCAGACGGCCCGGCCTGCCCGCATAGTCGTGGAGCTGAACAACGAGACTGAGTACGATTTCTTGCACAAGGACGACAGGGATAGGCCTATCTTTCCGACTGGCAGGAAGAACCTGATAATATCGCTGGATCCCTTCTTGCCTGAGGGGGCGATGGAGCATTTCAGGAGCGTACTGGCAGTCCTGCTGGAAGCCGGGTATGTGAACTTTGTCGTGAACAATCTTGCCCAGCTGGAGATGCTTAAGTGCAAGGGCTGCAATCTGATTGCGGGGCCATATTTGTATACATTTAACCGTTGGTCGGCAAGCTTCCTTGAGAATCAGGATATAATGGCCTTCCAGATGCCCTATGAGAACGGTGAGGCCAACCTTTCCCGGACTTTTGTAAGCCGTGAGGAGAGGTCTCGCGTCCTTGTCCCGATATTTGCATATCCTGTCCTCTTCCGCATGAGGTTCAAGCTGCCGGAAAGCTATGACTTTACTTACTTTACTGATAAGCAGGGCATCCCTTTCAAGGTCAATTCCACGCCTGACGGCTCTTTTGTGATGCCGGAACTGCCTTTCAGCATTGTGGAGAAGTCCGAGCAGCTCAGGAACGCCGGCTTTGACAGGCAGCTTATTGACTTTACCAAGACTAAGGTGGGCAAGGCTGACATAAAGAACCTGGTGAACTATATGTCACGCCGGGAGCATATCCAGAATTCTTCCAGCTTTAACTGGAAGGATGGTTTCTTTGACCAGGAGAAGATGGACGCATACAAGGCCGCCGATGAGCGGAAGGCGAGGGAGGCCATGAACGAAGGCCGCCCTTACTCCGGCCAGAAGTCAGCAAAGGCCGGCCAAAAGTCAGCAAAGGCAGGCAGGCAGGCTGCCAGAAAGCCGGGTGACAGGAAGGGCGGTGGCCGCAGGCGATGAAGGTAGCCGTATATGTGAACTTGCTGGAGCAGGAATACCAGCTGGCCTTTTACAAGGCTTTCCAAAGCAGGGCTGCCCAGCTTTCGCTCGACACGGTGTGCATCCAGCAGGAGCGGCTGGACGAGTTTAACCCGGTGGAAGGCCTTTGTCCTTCATCGTCTTTCCTGTCCGTGGACGGGGCTGTTT
>JAFTEK010000166.1 GCA_017453705.1 Treponema sp. | reverse complement strand
GATAGAAAAGTCCTACGACTCCAACCCGCACTACCACTTTGTTGAGGGAGACTGCAAGGACACGGCTCTGATGAAGAACCTCATCGAGGACTGCGATCAGGTGATTGCGATTGCGGCAATGATAGGTGGCATAACTTATTTCCATACTTATGCCTACGACCTCTTGGCAGAAAATGAGAGGATTCTTGCTTCTACCTATGATGCGGCTATCTGGGCATTTAAGAACAAGCACCTCAAGAAGGTCAATGTCCTTTCTTCGTCCATGGTTTACGAGAGTACCGAGCACTATCCGACTGAGGAAGGTGATGAATATAGGTGTGCACCGCCGCTTTCCACTTATGGCTTCCAGAAACTTGCCTGCGAGTATTTTGCAAAAGGTGCCTGGGAGCAATACCAGCTTCCATATACGATAATAAAGCCTTTCAATTGTGTGGGCACTGGCGAGCAGAGAGCAAAGAACGAGAAGGTCATAATGAGCGGCAATGTCAAGCTGGCGATGAGTCACGTTGTACCAGATCTTATTCAGAAGGTGTACAAGGGTCAGGATCCACTGCACATTCTGGGCGAAGGAAACCAGATACGCCACTACACCTATGCTGGCGACCTGGCGGAGGGAATCCGTATCTGTGTGGAAAACCCCAAGGCCGTTAACGATGACTTTAACCTGTCCACCCCGGTCTCCACGACCGTAAGGGAGCTTGCCGAGAAGATATGGCGCAAGCTGAAGGGAGACAAGCCCCTGTCCTTCGTGTCGGACCCAGCCTTCCACTACGACGTGCAGAAGCGCGTCCCGTCGGTGGAGAAGGCGAAGCGGATCCTCGGCTTCGAGGCGAAGACCAGCCTGGACGCGACCCTGGACGAGGTCATCCCCTGGGTCACGCACCAAATTGACCTGGGCAACATCTAGGATTTGTCATGCTCGGAATCGTAATCCCGGTTTACAACGAAAGCGACAACATAAAGAAGCTCTTTGATGCCATAGCGAAGGACATCCATTGCGAGATGGAGGTCCGCGTCGTCTACGACATGGACGAGGACACCACCCTGCCTGTCGTGGAAAGGATACGGGGAGACTACAGCTTCCCCATCGTCCTTTCCAAGAACAAGTTCGGACGGGGCGCGCTGAACGCGATACATTCGGGCATGGTTGACTCCGCCGGGGAAGCCGTTCTGGTGATGATGGCGGACCTGTCCGACAGCCTGTGGGTCGTGGACGACATGTATGCCAAGATACACAATGAGGGCTACGATGTCGTGTGCGGGTCCCGCTACATGAAGGGGGGCAAGCAGCACGGCGGCCCGGCTTTCAAGGGATTCCTCTCCAGGATGGCGGGACTTTCGATGCACCTGCTTTCCGGCATACCGACGCATGACGTGACGAATTCCTTCAAGATGTACCGCAAGAGCTTTTTGGACACGCTCACGATCGAAAGTGACGGCGGCTTTGAGATAGGAATGGAAATAACCGTGAAGGCATACCTGGGCGGCTACAAGGTGGGCGAGGTTCCGGCCGAGTGGTTCGACAGGGATGGGGGAGAGTCTCATTTCAAGCTTTGGGCATGGTTGCCCCACTATCTCAAGTGGTATTTCCGCTGTATTTTTGGGAAGAAAGCGAAAGAACCGCTTCTTGTATAGGCCTCCGGCGATTTTTTCTTGCCAAGCGTCAAATCCGTGTTATAATGAGGTAAGACTGTTTCCATCTGACGGCTGCTTTATCCGGTGGTCAGTGGAGATTTATATAAGGAGTTTTATATGCCAAAGAAACAGCAGAGGACTATCGGAGTCTTCATCATCCAGCTTGCGCTGGCGATTTATCTGGTCATAACCGGCCTGTGCCTGTTTGGAATTGGAGGTTCTATTTCTAGCTCTGAAATTCAGGGTGTCACGGCATTCTTTAAGGGTGGAGCACACGCTGTCTCCCTCATCATCGGAATACTGCTCATCGCATGTGGTGTCGTGTTCTTCCTCAAAGCACTGGGGCTTGACTTCGGCAAGGCGGACGACCTGATTAAGTACATCACGCTTATCGTATGGATTGTCGTGACCGTTGTGACGCTCATAAGCCTCATCGGTGAACTCAGCTCCATCAAGGCACTGCACTGGCTGCTAGTTCTTGCCAAGAACGCCCTTATTATCGGCGGCATCCTGACAATCAAGAACGGAAAGTAAAAAATCTTTCTTACAAAGAAAAAGCCCGCTGGCAAATGCCAACGGGCTTTTTGTTATCTGACGTTCAGCCGATTACGCGAAGGGGTTCTCGTCCTTGTACAGGACACCTGCTGGCTGGTTGTAGGCTATGTCCGCAATGCCCAGGTACTGGAACACCGTGAAGAGAGCCTTGCCAACGTGACCGAACGCGACTGCGCCGTGGTGCGGGTAGTGCTTGCTCACCAGCACGTGGCGATAGAAGCGTCCCATCTCCGGGATGGCAAACACACCGAGTCCACCGAAGGAGCGTGTCGCGACGGGAAGAATCTCGCCCTGCGCGATATAGGCCTGGAGCTTGGTGTCCGGAGTGGTCTGCAAGCGGAAG
>JAFTEK010000165.1 GCA_017453705.1 Treponema sp. | reverse complement strand
ACATAATATAGTGGTATCATCGTCCCGTGATCCAGCTCCGCCCTGCGCTCCCCCAGCGTGCCCGCCGGGAAGCCCTCGCGCTCGGCCAGCCTTTCCAGCTCCCGGGTAAAGGCTTCGTCATAGCGCACCCGAAAACGGAGCTGCGGCGCGCGGAACTGTCCCATATCTCCCTGCGCGCCCTTGCCCGGCGAGAGGTGGAAATAGTCCGTGTACATCACGGAATGCGGCGAGCTCAGGACGATCGTGTCCGGCTTGAACTCCGCGGCAAGGGCGGCCGCCTTTTGATAGGCCCGCTCGCTTGCCGCGATCTTTTTTTCTTCTCCCCTTCCGACCTCCGGCAGGAGGATCGGCGGATGGGGGACCATGATCGCACCGACGACAGACATGTTTACGCCTCCAGTTCAGCCTTCCGCCCGGTTTTCCGCAGAAACAGCTTTTTTTTTGTGGGATCGTCCGATCGGGGATTCTCCATAAGGCCGTCGAAATACTTGATGCGGCACAGGCGCAGCCTGCACTTTTCAAAAAGAATTATACCTCAAAAAACACACAAATCAACAGATGGGTGCGTCGGTTCGAATCCTCTTTGAAACGCAAAAAGAGAGGGCCGCCTGTCGGACGGCCCTCTCATTTTGGAAAAGGTTCTGCGTTTTGATAGAAAAAGTCTCAAGGAGATGCATCGCCTGTTCAGGGGGTGCAATGTGAACAATAGATCAATCCCGGTCTAACAAGAGATATATGGTTTAGCTTGTAATAATCACTTTCTTCCATTATAATGATTTCATATATTTTTCAGAAAAAGGAGTTTGCCATGAAGAAGTCTAACAGGAGGTTATTTCTTAACAAGGACAGTTCATGGATTGTGATCATCGTCATCATGAGCGCAATCTACTGTTATTTTGCTTTTATCCATCAGAGCACCCGAGACCTCAGCTTTGATTCCGTCCGGAACCGGCTTACCACCCTTTTTGCCATCATCTCAGCGCTTGCCTTTTGGCTACAGTTTAAGAAAACAGAACGGCTCAACGAATCCAACTACGTTATGAATTTGAACAACCAATTCATCAACAACAAGAACATGACGAAAATTGAGCATGAATTAGAGCTGTATTACAATCAGTTTATGAACGTGAAAAATAACCTGGGGCGGGATATGAAGGCGGATGACATAAACGGAATTCGTCTTGGCATTAATCTCTCAAGAACCAGCGAGGACTGTCAAACCCTGATTGATTACCTTGTATATCTGGAATCCATGGCCGTTATGGTGGAAAACGGTGTGATCAGGATTCAGGACGTCGATGATCTTTTTTCCTACCGCTTCTTCCTCGCGGTGAACAATCCAGTGGTACAGGAGCATGAACTGCTTCCGTTCTCAGAATTTTACCGAGGCACTTATAGGCTTTGCAAAAGATGGAGAAAAAATCACCTCAAGAAACACATTCCCATCCCGATGGAGGAATTCTGCCTGACCTATGAGCGGCTTGCACAATGGGAAGAAATGAACGAAACCGCTCCGGAGTCAAGGACTCGTAAAGAGGGGGTTCAGCCCGCGGAATACAAAAAACCGCATCTTGATTGCGGCTTTGCGAGAAGCATTGACAATAAAAAGGAAATCGCCTTGTGCCTATATGAGACGGACCCATATATATATCCAGAAGCCTTCGGTGACGAGAGGGATTCTGCCGTTGATGCTATAAGTCGGATCATAGGCATGGATGAATCACTTTTTGATTATGACAATCTCTATCTCGGCAGGTACAACGGCCAAGTATGCAGCGTTGTATGTCTTTATACGGGCAAGGGCAGTTGGGATAAGGACCGGATTAGAAAGCGGATCGGTAAGGATGTCCTCTCCACAGAGGCGCAGGAAGAGGGCTTTGAACACGCTTCCGAAAAATACTTTGGGACTTATAAAAGCGAAATATTCCCCAAGAATACAGTGGAACTTGTTGCAGTGTGCGTTGAAGAAGGCTTCCGTAATAAAGGTATCGCGAAAACAATGCTGCAATCTCTCTTAAATGAACAGGTCTGCCAAGGTAAAACAGTCAAGCTTACCGTATTGGAGGAAAATACCGGGGCCATCACACTTTATGAGAGTCTGGGGTTTCAGAAAAGCGATAAAGCCCAGGCCGGCTTTGGCCCAGCTGGGCGGGAACCAATGACGATTGAAATGGTGCGCAGTTCCACATAACTATACATCAATTGTTGAACACAAAATAAAAGCATATTGAACGATTTACCCTTGTGAGAACGATATGTCTGTGAAGGGTAGAACAAGAAGTTTACATAACAACAAACAGCCGCTGCGGAGTATTCTCCGTGGCGGCTGTTCTCTTAGCGGCCGTGGGCCGAAAGTGCCTGAAATCAAAGGATTTTCGGGCAAAAAGGAAAGGTAGGTAATTCTATCAAAATTACCTACCTTTTATGGCAGCGGGAGAAGGATTCGAATTATGGATTGTACAAAAAACGGGACATAATATGAACAAACAGAGTGCTTGTAAGTCGTTGATTTTCCTAGAATTCTTTGCTATCTTAGCATAACTCGCATAATAAAGCAAAACGGGAATATGGGAAACAATATGGGAAAAAATATGGGGAAAAACTCTGTCGTATTTGGAGCCGATTTGTAACGTGAACCTGGATGATCTGAAGAGCCGGCATGAGCTGGAGCGGCTGCACGTCCTGGATGATCTGCAGGAGCTGGAATTGAACAGGGGCAGCACTTTTTTTGTGCTGCCCCTGCTTGTTATTATTTGATGCTGGATGCAAGCCGCTGGAGCTTGTCGACCGTAGTATAGGCAAACTCGAAAAAAGTGCCGGGCAGCTCATCCCCTGAGTATGCTGTTTCCGCAATGCGCTTTTGTGCCCTTAGACATTCCGCCGCTTCGTGGAATGCTTCAAGGTCAACAAAGCCTTTATCAGGCTCCGGCGCTCTTGCCTGCATAACAAGCATTTCCTCGATTTCCCGCATTTCGTCAACAAGCAGGCAGGAAAGGCTTGCCGCAATGTCGAAGCCGTCGACAGTCCGAAAGCTTGCGGGGTTCCTGTCTTCGTACTCGGTCAACATAATTGAGACGGATGCAAGTCGCTCAATTCGTGAAATGATGTTTTGTGTTAACTTGTTCATTATGCTGTAATCCTCCTGAGATATTTTGTGCAATTTTCCGGGTCGCTGTTTCGCATTTGACCTGTTATAAGCATGTAGTGACAGCATCGAGGGGCTTTTAATACTGATCCGGAATTGTAGATCTTCCGGCAATAAAAGCAAGTAAGACAAAGATTGTCTTGCCTAGACATTGCAATAGCTGACGTTCTCATTTTTGACACAAGGGCATTCCCCCCTCTTGAAATACTTGACTTATTACGGTATAATAGATTAAAAGATCCTCCGCGCTTATTTCTGAGTTCTCTTCCCTCGGCCCCCCTCATCTGTGCAATAGATGAGGGGGGCTTTTCTTATGCTACCGGGACGGGCTGAACCTGAGAGGCCCCGAAAAAACTAGCCTTGTAAATCGCTCCGCTGCCTTTGCTTCCGTGGATAAGGTCGACGGAGAAAAGGCGCTTGCTGCCGTGCTGGACTT
>JAFTEK010000164.1 GCA_017453705.1 Treponema sp. | reverse complement strand
GTACGGTGCAGGGCTACAACGAGAAAAAGCATTCTTGGGAACTGTTCGGCGAATGTAGGGCGGAAAAGGGTACGTATACATGGCTGAAACAACGAAAGCTTTCATATAACCTAAAGGACTTTCGCTATTATTCTGTAGATGTATTTACTCCTGATGGTGAGAAAACCACACAGGATGTCAGCTTTTACCTTACGAAAGAAATCGGTGGCTTGTGCATAGCCGTCAAGGATAAACCACAGGATGCTGCGTCTGGCGATGATGTAGAGGCTTTGAAGCGGCAAATAGAGGAGCTGAAAAAGCAGCTGGGGCAGTAGCCTTTCTCCAGCAGTTGCAATAAGGTTTGCTGGGAAGTTCCCAGACTCTTGTTTTGAGGGGGAGAGGGCAAGCTCTATTTCAGAAGCGGGTTTCGCTTGAAGCTGCGCTGCGAGACCCTCTCCAGCTCATCCCCTCTGCTTTCTAGTAGCTGCCAGAGGGGTAGTAGCCCTGGTTCCCCCTTCTCCTAAGCCCCAAGGGCGGACACAAGTTCCGTTTTGCTTGGATAAGAGCTGTTTGATTGTACGATCTTTACTAGATTCGATAAAGGACATTTCTTAAAACAATAATCTCTGACTTCTATACTTTGTGTAAACTCTTTATAAAATCGAATATATTTTTATAATCTGCCTTGGTATTCTACAAAATGTGTAATATGTTTAGGAATGTAAGTAAGAGCTAGTCGTAAGGAGAAAAATGAATTGAGTGTAAAAAAAAGACTTTTTAACTGATTGCAATTCAGCTAAAAAGTCTTAAAACAACTGCGGAAAACCACAGATGTAAATCGGATAACTGCATCATAGTTGATTTTCCGCAGAAATTCAAGTGAGTTTGGAGCTGAAACTGGGTTCCAAGTTGGCATTTGGCGGAAGCCAAAGACTTTTTTTACGGATTCCATAATGGAATCAAGGAGTTTTTGATGGAAACATCTACAAAAATTATGATGGGTTTGGGTGCAGGGGCGATAGCCTACATTGTTCTTGCAAGGCTTCTAAAAAGGAAGGAACATAATGAAGATTTAAGTGTTTCTTGTAGATGGGGTTATGATGATGTAAAAAAGAACGTCTTGTGTGA
The DNA here is from genome assembly GCA_017453705.1 of Treponema sp. Classification (GTDB taxonomy): domain Bacteria; phylum Spirochaetota; class Spirochaetia; order Treponematales; family Treponemataceae; genus Treponema_D. Next base: position 5,406 of record JAFTEK010000164.1, on the reverse strand, counting down.
GGGATACGCTGGAGTGGGGGATAATAAGATTTCCTGCCTCGGTGATTTGAATTCGAGTGTCAATAAAGCGAGGTTGGTAACTTACAGGCAAAGAATAGAATCAGCTGTGCATAGCAAAATATCAAAGGCAGTAAAAGATAATTTAGACTTTGTAAGTGCTGATTCTATGGCATGTGATAAATTTGTTACGAAGGTTCTTTCTGATTCTGGAGTCAAACCTGAGATGATTGGCCGGATCCTGATTGGGCATCGGTAAAAGATTACAGAAGTTATATGAAATCAGAGTTAAGGCGAATAGCCTCTAAAGGGTGGAATGTTGTTATTATGCATAGTGTTAATCCAACTATTACATTGAAAGGAATGGTTTACAAAAGGGATCCTACTCCGCCATCGGATTGATGGATAAGAGTCTGTTTGGATATCTGACTTTAGTTCATTATACACATGGCAAAGTTGATGTTCGAAATTTTATGGATGAAAAGGATTTTCTTGCGAGGATGCCCTATGAAGTATATGTGTATGATACGGCGGAATATAAAAGACTTGAGTAGGTGTGCTGTTTTGCTGGTAATCTTCTGTTTTCAAGATATTCGACAAGAATCTGCACTCTGTAAGGACAAAAGTTCTCTGTGACTTTATGATTCCGTTGCCGTTCGGAAATTGTGCCTCGCAGTTTGTTGATAGTTCAGATATTTTACCCGAAAGGATACGGACTGTAATAAAATTCGGAGAGCAGAGGCAAGTCACAATAAATGGGAACTTTTCCTGTTTCGATGGTGGAGTTCTTTTTGTTAATGATGAAAAGAGAGTTGAAATGCTGAGAGCTGATGGAAGCACTGTTAAAACGGATGCAAAGGATTTCTCGGCTTCTGGTGAATATGTTTGGCTTCTCTATGAGGATAAAACCTTTCTCTTTGATGCAGAGCTTAATCTCCTGTATAGCCTGGACAGGAGATTTGAGCCTGCTACAACAAAAGGCTTAGGATTGACACAGGCGACACCCTCTCGGTTATGGCTCAAAAGCTGGGTGTGTCGGTTTCTCTACTATCTTCGGTGGAGGCGGGGGCAAGGGAAATTCCTCCTGAGCTTTCGGAAAGAATCCGCATGGTTTACAGACTGGACTCACTGGCGAGCGATGCACTTCTTAAGGCTGAGTGCGAGACACTGCACAAGTCCATTTCCATCAGCCTTGGCTCACATGAGAACGATGAGGAATTCAAGAAGGCTGCGTTATCCATCGCCAGGGACTTGCAGAAGCTTTCCACTGAGGATATTCGGAAAATAGCCTCTGATATTCATGAAAAAGCTCAGTCGGAGCGGCAGAGCGAGTTTTCTGGCTGGGCTACGCTTGGACTTGCTGTTGTCGCACTTGGTGTGGGACTTGCACTTGCAGCCACGTCAGCGAACAAGAGTGAGGGGAAGGATGAATAAGGCCCTACAGCCTGCGGGTGGCAGCTGCCTGTTTGCCTGCAGGGTCTTAATTCTTAATTCTTAATTCTTAATTATATTGCCAATCCCTCTCTAATCCTGTATAATCTCAAGTGATGGACATACTTAAAGGAAAGAAAGCTCTCGTCACCGGTTCTTCTAGGGGAATCGGTCTTAAGATAACCCAGGTTTTTCTCTGCGAAGGGGCTGAGGTCTGGGGAATGTGTACCCACGAGTCCAAGGCAAAGGCGGAAACGGAAGCCGTTGCCAGCGGGCATGGGACTAGCTATCACGAGTTCTACGCGGATGCCTCCGATGCTGATGCGCTCAAGGCTGCCGTGGAGGCTTCCCTCAAGGAATCCGGCGGCTTTGACATCCTTGTGAACAACGCCGGTATCACACGTGACACCCTTAGCTTCCGCATGAAGAAGGACGACTGGGATTCCGTTATTGCGGTCAATCTTACGGCGGCGTTCCTCGTGAGCCAGATCGTAAGCCTGGACATGATACACAGAAAGTCAGGCTCCATCATAAATATGTCTAGCATTGCGGGTGTGCACGGCAACCCCGGCCAGGTCAACTACTCCGCCAGCAAAGGCGGCCTTATCGCCATGAGCAAGAGCCTTGCGAAAGAATGTGGTAGCAGGGGAATCCGCGTCAACTGCATTGCGCCGGGCTTTATCGAGACCGACATGACCCAGGCGGTCAAAGAGGACGTGCGCAAGGCATGGATAGAAGGCATACCCCTCAAGCGGGCGGGAAAGCCTGAGGACGTGGCTAACGCAGCTTTGTTCCTTGCCTCAGACCTAAGTTCCTACATAACAGGTCAGGTCATAGGCGTGGACGGCGGAATGGGAGCGTAAGAATAATATGGCGGGCAGCTGTGCCGGATTACGACAGGCTGCCTTTCTACTTTTAAAGGAATGAGGACGGAGGAATGTATGGCGAAGATTGACTATAAGAAGGCCGGTGTTGACGTGAACGAAGGCTACAAGGCCGTTGACAAATACAGGAAGCAGGCGGAGCGGGCGAGGATTCCCGGTCAGCTGACAGACTTGGGGGCATTCAACGGCATGTTTGCGGTGCCCAAGGGTATGAAGAACCCTGTCATGGTAAGTGGCACTGACGGCGTTGGAACCAAGCTGGATATAGCATTCAAGCTCAAGAAGTACGACACTGTTGGAATCGACTGCGTTGCTATGAGTGTCAACGACATCCTCTGCTCTGGTGTGCAGACTTCATTCTTTCTGGATTACATTGCATGTGGCAAGCTGGATTCCAAGGTGGCAGGGGAGCTGGTCAAGGGCGTTACCGACGGCTGCATTCAAGCCGGATGTGCCCTGCTCGGAGGTGAGACTGCCGAGATGCCCGGCTTCTACGACGAGGGCAAGTACGACTTGGCAGGCTTTGGAGTGGGCGTTGGCGAAAAGTCCGAGATTATCACCGGAGCCAAGATAAAGGAAGGCGATGTGCTTGTCGGCCTTTCTTCCACAGGCGCGCACTCCAACGGCTATTCCCTTATCCGCCGCTTGGTCAAGAACTTCAATGACCCCTTTGTCGTTGATGGCAAGAAGACAAAGCAGACGATAGGCGAGGTTCTGCTTACCCCCACCCGCATTTACGTGCAGCCTGTCATGGATGTGCTCAAAAAGTTCCGTCCTTCCGTGCACGGCATGGTGCATATCACTGGGGGCGGCTTTTACGAGAACCTGCCCAGAATGTACCCCCATGCTGCTTCTGGAAAGAAACAGCTCTGCTCTGTAATAAAGAATGGCAGCTGGGATATACCCCCTATATTTGATGAGCTTGTCCGCCGTGGTGCTGACGAAAAGAATCTTTATTCTACATTTAACATGGGAATTGGCTTTGTCCTTGCTGTCGCAAAGAAAGACGCGCCTGCCATAATCAAGATGTTCAACAAGAACTCCAAGAAGTACCACCATGCGGGTATGAGCGACCTTGTTGCATACGAGATTGGCTATGTGGGGCATACTGACAAGGAAATCAAAGGCGAGTTCAAGGGCAACAAGGCAATGACTCGTTTTGAAGACTAGGAGTATGCCGATGAACATCGCCGTCCTTGTCTCTGGTGGAGGCACAAACCTTCAGGCTCTCATAGACTACGAGAGGCAAACCAGGGCGAATGCCCATGACTGCCCCTACCATATCGTGCTCGTCGCTTCCAATACCAAGAAGGCCTATGCCCTCCAGAGGGCAGCTGACGCGGGAATTCCAGCCCAAGTCCGCAGTCCTGCCATGGTTCTGGGGGCAGCCCTTCCGACAGCGACGCTGGACGAAAAACGCGAGCTGGTCAGTGACGCAATGCTTGAGCTATGCCGTGAGTACAAGGTGCAGGCAATCGTTCTTGCGGGCTATCTTTCCGTCCTCAAGGGCAACATAATAGAAGAATACAAGGATAAAATCATAAACCTGCATCCCGCGCTCCTGCCCAAGTTCGGCGGTGTGGGCATGTGGGGTCATAACGTGCACGAGGCCGTTCTGGAAGCCGGGGAGACTGAGAGCGGCTGCACCGTTCACATTGTTGATTCCGGCTGCGACACAGGCCGCATCCTTGTGCAAAAGAAAGTTCCTGTCCTGCCCGGCGACACCCCGGACAGCCTGTATGCTAGGATTGCCCCGGAAGAACACAAGGCTATCATTGAGGCAACCTTGATGCTGGTTCAGGAGTAGCCATGTGGATTGCCCTGGGTCAATCCACGGGGCAAGCCCTGGCTATTCATGTCAAGACAACCCCTGGCAATCCACGGGATAAGCCCTGGCAAGCCCGGCAGTTCTTCTGCGTGGAAAGCCTTGGGCAAGCTGTTGATAATTCTTATGAAATAGGGTAATCTACCTACAATATGGACGTATCCGAAGAGATTTTGAACCTGCTGCGGGACAACGCGCGGCTGTCGGTGGAGGACATCTCCGCGATGACTAAGAAAACTCCGGCCGAGGTTGACGAGATTATACGTAGGCTGGAGAACGACGGCATCATAATGAAGTACGCCGCCATAATCAACCCGGAGAAGGATGCCGGAGCCAAAGAGAAGGTAAAGGCTGAGATAGAGATACAGGTTGCCCCGGAGAGGGAGCACGGATTTGACGGCATAGCGGACAGGATTTACCGCTTTCCGCAGGTCAAGTCGCTCTATTTGATGAGTGGCGGCTACGACCTCAAGGTTATCATAGAAGGCGACAGCCTGCAGGAAGTCGCCCTTTTTGTCGCCCGCAAGCTTTCCACTCTGGCGGGTGTGCGTTCCACCAAGACCCATTTTATCCTCAAGACCTACAAGGAGAACGACATTGTGTACGTGGAGCAGCGTTCTGACAGCAGGGAAGGAGTGACCGCCTGATGAACACTAGGCAAGACAGGTTCAGCCGAGCCATGCTGGAGACCCCGCCGTCGGGAATCCGCAAATTCTTTGAGATGCTCATAGGGCACGATGACGTCATATCGCTTTCCGTGGGAGAGCCGGACTTTCCAACCCCCTGGCTCATGCGGGAAGAGGCTTTCTACCATCTGGAGCAGGGACACACCAGCTACACCAGCAACTGGGGGCTTCTGGAGCTCAGGCAGGAAGTCACCAAGTACATGGAGCGTTACGGCTGCGATTACCACCCCAACAAGGAAGTCCTGATAACCGTGGGGGCGAGCGAGGGAGTGGATGCCGTTCTCCGTGCCGTCCTAAATCCGGGCGATGAGATAATCGTCTGTGAGCCGTGCTATGTCAACTACATCCCCCTTTCCCACTTGTGCGGAGCCAAGATAGTCACCTTGGACACCAGCGTGAACGGCTTTTATCCCACGGCAGAGCAGTTCAAGTCTCTCATAACGCCCAAGACCAAGGCGATAATGTTCTGTTCCCCCAGTAACCCGACAGGCACGATGATTCCCAAGGAAGAGCTGGAGAAGATTGCCGCTGTCGCCAAGGAGCATCAGATATGGTGCATCGCGGACGAGATTTACTGCGAGCT
>JAFTEK010000163.1 GCA_017453705.1 Treponema sp. | reverse complement strand
TATTCCATCTGGAAACCGTTCATCACGCTGACAACGGCGATGAGTGCCATGACCCCAAAGGCTATTCCCAGCGAAGCAAGGCGGGAAGTGGCAGCGGTGCGCCCCCTGAAGTCCACCCTGTTAAACCTGCGGGAAACCCAGTAAAGCCAGCCCAGAGAAGAAAACGGCCTACTCATAAGTTCTTGTCCTCTGGAGTTTTCCATCAGAATATACGGACTCGCTGACTTTCACACCATTTTTGTAGCTTGCTCTTATGCTGTAATGGGAGCTGAAATTGGTAGTCTGAATCCAGTCGTTCTCGGCGGTGTACTCCGTCTTGCTCCTGAGCATTCCGTCCTCATAATAAAAGACGTTAGGCCTGGATGACATAGCCGTATAAACATAGCGGGTCCTGGTAGCGGCAACCCCCTTCTTAGCCGCAAAGCTGGTCTCAGAGGAAAGCCTTCCCTGGGAATCATAGGTAAAGCTCCTGCCGGAGCCGGGATGCCTGGAGCCGCCCCACAGAACGTAATCCTGCTCTTTGACCACCCGACCGTCCTTGTCATAGTCAAGCTGCCTCACCGTCTGGGCCTCAAAGTCCTCGTCCTCCATGAAAGAGGGGGTCTGGCTGTCACCATCGTAACGGTAGCGCATCTTACGAAGAAGCCTTATGTTCCTGGATTCCTTGGAATTGCTCCAGATGCTTCTCTCCACAAGCCTGCTGCTTTCATCCCTCACAGACTGGACAAACTGCCTGTCATTGGCATAGGAGCTAGCCGTTCCTTCAGACACCCCGCCCCAGCTGGCCTTTTCAACGCCAGACTCCAAAGAACGCAAAGAACCGTCGCCACCGTAAAAATGCACATCCCCCGTGGAAAGCACCAGGCTCTCCATAAGGCGCGGTATGGATGACGTGTCTATCCTTGCAGACTCCCCGGCGACCTTTGCAGGGTCATGGTAAGCATCCTCCGGATGCTGCAGCAGGTACTCAAGGGAACTTACGACGACCTCCCTGTTCCTGGGGGCAAGCTTTCTGCCACATGCAGACGCAAGCTGCTCCTGTCCTTCAGACCAGACAGGGAAGAGCAGATAAAATGAAACAACGGCCGCTTCTATCGTCATATCAGTGAAATCTAGGACTGCAGCATTGCAGAGGCATATTCCCCTGCGTTAAAGAGCTGTATGTCATCATATTTCTCGCCAGTGCACAGGTATGCCACAGGTATACCCAGCTCCCGGCCTATAGTCACCAGACAGCCCCCCTTGGCAGTGGAGTCGTATTTTGCAAGCACGATTGCATCGAGTCCCACGGCCTCGTTAAAGACCTCCGCCTGCCTGACCGCATTCTGGCCGGTGGTTGCGTCAATCACCAGTATCTTCTTGTAGCAGCCCTCGTCCGCCTTTGCCCTTGCAATCTTGTCTATCTTCTTAAGCTCGTTCACAAGGTTCTCCTTGTTCTGCAGTCGGCCTGCGGTGTCGGCAATAACAAGCCCTCCCCCCTGTGCCCGGCATGCGTCTATCGCGTCAAACACGACCGCGCCGGGGTCACTGCCCATCTGGTGCCTGACAACGCGAATGCAAAGCCTGTCACCATGCATGGATATCTGATCCACGGCCGCGGCCCTGAAAGTATCAGAGGCAGACAGGATAACTTTTGTCCCCCTGTCCGAATACAATTTCGCAAGCTTCGCAGCTGATGTAGTCTTGCCGACCCCGTTCACGCCAAGGAGCATATAGACGTTAACCTTTCCCTCCTCCGGCTCAAGGGAAATTCCCTTCACGCTGGAAAGGAAATCCTGCCTGAGCTGGGCCATTATAGCCTGCTCACCGGAGAGCTTTTCCTCTCGGCATTTTTTCTGCAGGGAATCCACAATCTCAACAGCGTTCTTTGCGCCGACATCGGCCTCAATCAATATGTCTGTCAGCTCATCAAAGAAATCATCGTCACTGCCCTTTCCCCCGAACAAGCTCCTAAGCCGCTCGGCAAAAGACATCTTAGCCATCACTCACTCCTCCTGCTCTTCTCCCACGCTCTTCCTAAAGCCATCAACGCTCACAGGGGCGGGTTCCTGAACAACAGCCTCCTGGGGCAGAATTCCCGACACCGTGTGCACATAACGGATCAGCTGCCATATAAAAAAGCCCCCTGCCACAACAGAAAGAGCTGTCGCCGCGTTGGAAAAATAAAAGGCATTGTCCAGGCTGCCTTGTAATTCCCCGCCTCTCCTAAAACCGTCCTTGACTTCCATATAGTTGCCGTAAGCAAGGAAAGCAGCAGGAAGGGTCAGCATAAGCGCAGAATAACCCCTGTAGCTCCATATCCGCCTTATATTAATCTCATCCTCCATGGGTCTCTCCTTAAGATTTACGGAAAGTCCTGTCCCGTTCTGTTGTAATTCAGGGGCAACATAATAATATGAGTCAGATATTCCACCTGCATCAGATATGAAACGGCCAAGGACAGGCTTGCCGTTTATCGTAACAGTACGCCCTCCATCCAGCTCCTTCGCGTTGGCATAAGCAATTCCGTCCCCGGCACCAAGCAAGGACAAAGGGAATGTCCCGTTTCCTTTTTTTTCCAATGGAACGGCCACTGAATAGTGGGTGGACTCCGTAAAAGAATAAGAAAGGGATCTCGTGAAATATCCGTCAGCACATATCTCCAGTTTGTGCTCCCCATAGGAAACAGTCGCCTCATCAGCCCCCTCATTAAGCAGGATGCCGTCGATGAACACCTGGCAAGAGGCAAGGGCTTCCTCTGGGGAAATGCTGAAATGGATTTGAACAGGCATGGTGTTAGCTATCTTGGGAATCAAGGCCACCAGAAGGTTGTCCGCAATCTCAGAGAGCTCATCCAGCTCCCCCAGCTCAGTCACAGTCCCCACGCTCCTGGCACCGGGATAACAACGCAGCTCTGCCGTCACGGAAACAAAATCACCGAATGATTCTATGCTTCCGCTGATAAGGCCGCTCAGACCCTTTGACTTGGCAAGGCCGTCAATTGTCTGACCTGGCCCTATCTCCAGCAGGGAAAAAGCATCACTGTCCAGCAGGGTTATCTCCTCGACGACAGACTGCTCAGAAGCATCCTGCTCAAAGCCATAGCGAGCTTTCAAGGAGCGGGTATCCTCAAGGTTCTGCCTTATCTGCTTTTCTATCTGGGCAATTTTCTCCTCCTGCCCCGCAAGCTTCTTCTTGAGCTTCCTTTCATTGTCTTCTGAC
>JAFTEK010000162.1 GCA_017453705.1 Treponema sp. | reverse complement strand
CCCGCCCCGCCCTCTCGTAGAACTGGGCAAGACGAGTGGGAAGATAGGCGGGGAAGCCCTCTTCCGCAGGCATTTCCTCCATTCGCCCGGAAAGCTCACGCAAAGCCTCTGCCCAGCGGCTGGTGGAGTCAGTCATGATTGCAACATGCATTCCCATGTCCCTGTAGTATTCAGCAAGGGTTATACCCGAATACAGGGAAACTTCTCGCGCGGCGACAGGCATGTTGGAAGTGTTGGCGATCAGTATCGTCCTTTCCATCAGGGATTTTCCATTACGAGGGTCTATCAGCTTCGGAAAGTCCGTAAGAACATCGGTCATCTCATTGCCGCGCTCTCCGCATCCTATGTAAACAATCAGATCCGCATCGCACCACTTGGCAACAGCATGCTGGGTCATCGTTTTTCCAGTGCCGAATCCTCCGGGTATTGCGGCCGTCCCTCCCTTGCTGAGGGGGAAAAATACATCTATAACCCTTTGACCAGTCACCAAAGGCTGGGTAACCTCAAGCTTCTCATTAAAAGGACGGGGACTGCGGACAGGCCAATATTGCGACAGGGTTAGCGTTTCTCCAAGATCCGTCTCTCCAATCTCATCGTCCACAGTATAGCTTCCTGCCCCTTTAAAAGATTTCAAGATACTGCCCTTTGTCATAGGGGGCACCATTATCTTGTGCAATATGGAGCCAGTTTCCTGAACAGTACCCAGTGGCATACCGGGTCTTATCTCATCCCCTTCTTTTACAGACGGAGTGAATTCCCATTTCTTCTTGTCATCGATAGGGCTGGTCCTGTCACCGGGCTTCAGGAAGGCACCTTCCTGATCAAACAGCTCCTTGAGAGGACGCTGTATCCCGTCATATATCGTCCCGACAAGTCCAGGGCCGAGCTTCAAGGACAAAGGGCGCCCTGTACTGACGACTTTCTCGCCAATCTTCATGCCGCCGTCATCCTCGTAGACTTCGATAGTTGCCTTTCCCTTGTCCTGCCTTATTATCTCCCCAACCAGCCTCTTGTCACCGACATCAACAACATCATAAAGTCCGGCTGAATCAAGTCCCTCCGCGTAGACAATAGGACCTGAGATACGGGTAATCCTTCCTTCCGTCATTCCGGCAACCTCCCACAAAAAAGCGTGGAGGACAGTTCGTAAGACTTGTCATCCAAAATCTCTTTCATCTTTTCGTCCAATGTCAGACGGCAGCTTATGGAGGAATCCTTTGCCTTTAGAATAATCCCCTCCCTGAATTTCAGGCCTGAAAGCCTCTCCCCGTCCAGGATATGGGCATTTCCCGCAGAACAGGAAACAGCAGAGCTACCGAGCTGCTTCTTAAGCATCTTCTGGGCAGACTGGAGGTCAAATCCAACAACAGTCGCCTCCAGTTCCTTTCCGTCCAAGAATGCCTTGCTCCGTAATACCAATGCGGACACTATATCAAACCTTCTCGCCTCTCCTGCCTGTTCCAAGTAGGAATTAATGGCATCCATAACAGAATCATATATAAAAGAAACAAGCTGGCGGCCTTTCTCCAGAGGGACCGAAGCATCAATGTTCTTTTTTTGCATCTCCAGACGAGATGCAGACTGCCTTTCAGCCTCAGCAATGGCATCAGAGAGCTTTTTATCTGTGCTATCCTTCAATGACAGCGCATTTTCTTTAGCCTTTTCCAAGATCTTACCAGCCCTCTTGCGGGCATCGTTCCTGATTTCGTTATCCAAGGCCTCTGTTGAACGTAATTCTTCCATAAGCTGCTTTCCATCCCCTCTATTAGAGCTGTTCGGAAACTGGCTTGGGCAACGCCAGCGGCTTCCTGCCAGTGCAGTTCCCCGAACAGGTCGATTCTTCCCTAGACCTGAATTCCTACGGCTTCCCTGATGGACTGGGTAAGGGTCTTTCGTCCCTCCAGATGTCCACCAAGGCCAGGAATCTCAACTACAAGGGGAGCTTTCCCTGTCATCTGATGAGCTTCGACCTCATGCGAAAGCATATCTGAAACGTCCTCCGTCAAAATCAAAACCTTAGGACGGGAGGATGCCATAGTCCTGTTCAACTTGTTGGACTGCCCCGTGATATCCATGAAGATATCAAGGGCTTCCTCCCTGTTAGAGACGGCAGAACCAGGCACGCCAACAAGCATGAAGCCCAGCACTATTTCCCTTTCACCAATGACAAAGTATTCCATCTAATCAAGTACAAGACTACATCAGTATGATAAAAAGAGCGACAAGGAAGCCCCACAGACATATTCCTTCCGCAAGTCCTACAAACGGAAGAGCCTTTCCAGAAAGCTCCGCATTCTCACTCATCGCGCCCATAGCAGCGGCACCTATCTTGCCTACGGCAGAACCACCTCCGATACAGGCAATTCCTACGGCAAGGGCGGCAGCAACATACTTCAGGCCGGAAGAAGCTGTAGAGGAAGCCTCAACGGACTGGGAGTCAGCAGGAGCAGTCCCCTGTGACTGGGCAAAAACCGCGACAGTGGACACCGAAAGCATCAAAACCAAAGCAAGCAAAATTTTCCTATTCATAATGTTACCCCTAAAAAAACTATTTATCTACAGCCGGAAATCCGGCAGAAAACCATTTTTACGTCAGTTCTTCCGCAATGCCCCATAGCTGAGGACAAAGGGCTTGAACTCCCGCCCTGTCTCACTGAAGAACTTGCTGAAGAACTCATAATACTGCAAACGAACTACCTGTATGGCGACAATCATGCCCTCCAGCACAATGACGATAGCGTTTCCGACTATGGCAACCAGCAGCTTTCCTACACCGGGAGTCACCTCCGTCAGCTTTTCGATTATGTAACCCAGGACTGCATGGGCGAGGGCAAAAGCTCCGACACGAACAAAGGAGAGAGTGTTGGAAAGGTAAGAGGAGACGACCTCGATTATCTCGACTATCGCACCGATTATCGCGGCAAACACGCCGTTCTCCAGAACAGGCCTATGGCCGTCCACCAGACGAGCAAGCGGCTCACCAAACGCCGTCACAAGAAGGCTCAGCCCAATGAGAATCCAGTCGTATATCGCAGGCGTATGATGGAACAAAGCCAGCCTCAAGGCAAAGGCTATGACGTACCAGAAGAAGAAAGCACCGCTTATCCCGGTCTTTCCGAACAAAGCCTCTCCCACCCTCTTGAGAGAGAACTTGTTTATGATGTTTAGTATAAGACCCAGGGTGTTTATGACAAAGCCGACAGCAACCGTAAAGCCGAAGAAAAGGAACATCCTAGTAATGGACTCCTTGCTTCCTGTCGGCATCATAGGCAGTATCTGGTCGCGAGGCTGCCCGAACAGGCCGGTGACAAAGCGGCCGAACGGAACCAAAAGGCTCTCGTTGGCAAAGAACTCGCCAGTCAAAAGCCCCATTATCATGCTGCTGACACCTATGCAGATGAAAATCCAGTTGAACTTTTCCCATCCGCCGATTTTCACTTTCTTGTGGGTCATAAGTATTCCCAATATAAAGAAGACAAGTCCCTGACCGGCATCACCGAACATAATCCCGAACAGCAGGGTAAAGAAGAGGGCTACGAAGGGCGTAGGGTCGATTGTCCCATAAAGCGGGGAGCCGTAGCTGAAAATCATCCGCTCAAAATTCTGCACGACCTTACCATGCTTGAGCCTGACGGGAACCTTCTCGTGCCCGGAAGCGACAGATGCCACCTCGCTGGGCATAAAGTCACGGAAAGCAGTCCTGCCTTCAGTTATCGAATCTATTTCCTTCATCAAGTCCCGCACCAGATAAGCGGGAATCCAGCCTGTTATCCTGTAGACAAACTGCGTTGACTCCAGCCTGTTCTGCACCGCGGTCAGCTGGGCACCAAGTGAATAAGACTGCAACAAGCGGAAAAGCTGCTCTTTATGGGTCGTAGCAAGGTTCTTACGCTCATCCTCAAGTGCCTCAAGCTCCTTCTCCTTGCCTTCCTTCTCTTCCTTAAGCTTTTGCAGGGCATCCTCCGGAACTCCCATAAAGTCCTTTGGAACCTCAACTTTGACAAAGCCTACCTTCTCCAGCTCCCCGTCCACGAAAAAACGCATCTTCTTGGAACAGGCCACGAGAATGCGGCTGCCATCCTCGCCCAGCTTGGTGACGACAGCCTTATCCCCAAGGGAATTCCTAATCAGATCGTAATGGGCAGGGTCTATCTTGCCAATGCGGAGGGTCAGAAAGGAAAGCGACTCTAACTGAGAAGCCGGAACATTGAGCTTGGCAAACGCAAGGGTCTCATTGTAGGCCTCGTTCACACGCTTAAGCTCCCCGCTCAGCTCCAGCTCCCTTTCATGCAGGACTTCGACCGCTGATATCAGCTTCTCCGCATCATCCAAGTCTGATTCGACAGGAAGCGCGACATCCCCCTTGAATTCATCGATATCCGGCAAATCCAGCGAGGCACGAGCATTCTGGAGTCTGTTGAACAGCTCAAGCTCAGGATTAAGCTTGGCGTGCGTACCATCATCCGATGCCTGGGATGAATGGAGAACATCATCCTGAAACTGGAATTCCCCCAGCCTACCCAGACAACAAAGGACGTTCTTAACGTCCTCCCTGTATACCATAAGCTCAACGAGCCTCATAGCCGTGGTCTTAGCCATTGTTCACCTCCTGGACACCGACGGTCTGCATTGCCTGGACAGAAGGGATGCCAAGCCTGAGACTCTCCGAAGCAGCGCGTATGTTATCCAACTCGTTCCTCTTTATTATATACCAGCAGAAAAGCGGACACTCAGTAAAAGGATACCTGTGAAAGAGGGAATAAGTCTTTTTCACGTAATCCTTCTTAAATGCATTGTATATCCACCTTGGGTCAATATTCCAGACAACGCCTTCCTCGTGGGGATTAAGGAACTGAGAATATTTCCACTTGTTCCATGCCTGCCAGTCGTCCAACGCCCAGGAAAGCGTCTTTTCCGCCGCCTGAGAGAAAGCCTGGGTGCCATCATCAGATTTTGCAGGGGAGCGTATCATGGCGGAAAGAAGCTCCGCAGGCATATCATAATACTTGCGCAGACGAAGAGCCCACAGAGTTCCTTCTATCATAAAGCGTTCGGAAAGGAGCGACTTGACATCCTCCCTGCAAGCAGGATCACAGCGGCAGGCCGCCTGCCAAGTCTCGCTCACATACTGCCAGTCCAGCCTAAAATCCATATCCCTCTGCTCGCTCAAAAGTGGAACCTTGTCATACCAAGAGAGCGGGCTTCCGGCAGTCATTGCGGCGACATCAGGCCATGCATTATACTTAAGGTAGTTGAACGGAGACACATCAACAAGGCTAGGTCTGGCTTTTTCATCCCCAAGACAAAGGGCAGCTCCCACAGCCTTGATATTCTCATAATCGTAGTGGTGAATCTGGGACAATAAAATATCAGCAGGTTTGGAATAGCAGCTGACAAGCTTCATGTACTGGCTGACAAAGCGTTCCCTCGCGGCTTTCTCAAGCTCCTTGGCCAGCAGCATCTCAGGAACAATAGGCAAAGGCTCTGTAAAAATCAATGACCACAGCTCGGCGAGGGTCTTCACCTCAAAGAGACGGACAGAACGCGAACCGACAAAGGATTTGGCAAGCATTCCACTCGCCTTAGCATAGACATAAGAAGATGCCGCGCTCTTGTCCATCGCCATAAAAACCGCCTATGCGTAAAGGAGTTTTTCGAGCAAACCGTTGAAAGCAGACTGGTCTTTCTCACTGGAGCTCAAAGACTGTCTGTATTCATCCATCTGCCTGTCATGATCTGCAAGGAAAGCTTTCCGGCTCTCCTCTTCCTTGGACTCAAGCGACTTAACGAAATCCGTGTAGCGCTTCTTGAATTCACCGTCGGCTTCCGCCCTTGCCGCGGCGATGATGGAATCAGCCTCTTTCTCGGCTTCCGCCACCATCTGAGCGGCCTCGTTTTCAACTTCGAGCAAGTGCCTGGTTATATCGATGTTATCTTCTATATTCTCTTCCATAAGGCTTCCATAAAAATCAGCTTTCCATGTAGTTCTCACCGTCTCCGAGCATATCCCAGATGTCACCGGAGGATGAAGCATCCGCCAGCTTGCTGACGAAAGCAGGGTTTATCAACAGAATGGCGATTCTACGAAGGGTCTCAAGATGGCTCGCATTGTCACTGGAATTCCCAAGCAGCATAAACACATAATGGACAGGCTTTCCGTCCATAGCATCGTAATCGATACCCTTGCGGCTTATGCCGATAGCCCCAGTGACAGTTTTCACCGTATCTATGCTTCCATGAGGAACGGCGACCCCCGGCAGAATCCCCGTGGACATCTTGGCTTCACGAGCCAGCAGAGCCTTTCTCGCCTCGTCCCTGTTCACGGAAGGAAGGCGGGAGCAGATATTCTGAAGCATCTCCTCGAAAAGCTCCTCTTTCTCAGTGCTCTCCAGATTCAGGATTATACTTTCCGGGGGGAAGACCTTCTGAAGATTCATAAAAATTCTGCCAGCCTCTACTCAGTCACGTCATCAAGCCATGAGCCTGTAGAAGACTCCCCGACAGACGGGACGGACTCCTGAAGCTCTGCGGCGGCCTTCCCCAAATCACTACCTTTGTCCCTCCCTTTGT
>JAFTEK010000161.1 GCA_017453705.1 Treponema sp. | reverse complement strand
TTCCGTCCACTCTTTCTCCAGCCCTTCAATCGCAAGGCCACCGAACAGGTCCTTGCGCCCCTGGAAGTAGTATTCCATCGTGGAAAGCAGGAGGCTCTTCCCGAAGCGCCGGGGACGGCTCAGGAAATAGGGCTTTCCCTCGCGGGCAAGCTTATAGATAAAAGCTGTCTTGTCCACGTATATGCAGCCGCGCTTGCGGAGGTCCTCAAAGTCCTGTATGCCGATTGGCAGAAATCGTTCTTCCATACAGGCAAGTATAACACAAGCAGCCCTGTCTTTCTACATACAGGGCAACTCGCGCGGATTCCTAACTTGCCAATGGGATTTCGCACTAGTCTGACACAATCAGTGCGCTGCCCTGGTATTTGGGCAGAAACTTCTTCACTGTCCCGGTCTGGAATTTGACGCTTATGACATATTCCCTTTCGGCGGAATAGCCGCCCTTTATGATATGACCGTAACCCCAGTCATCGTGATAGACTTCCGCCCCGGCACAATACTTCCGGGCAAGCTCATCATCGTCCCCTCCAGCAGAAAAAGCGGAATCAAATGAGAAAGAAGAGGGCGTATTGCCTAGGACGCGGACATTCTTTCCGCCCAGCTCCGGCAGGAAAGGACTGGGGCCGGTGTAGCGGGTGCTGCCGTAAAGCCGCCGCATCTGGCAGGAAGTGAAATACAGCTCGTCTTTGGCACGGGTTATTCCCACATAGAAAAGCCTCCGCTCCTCCTCCAGCTCATCCCCGCACTTGTCCTCACGAGGAAAGACACCTGCCTCCATTCCAGTTATTATGACACGCGGGAACTCCAGACCCTTTGTATTGTGCAGGGTTATAAGGGTAACGCGGTCATCCTCCCCCTCTCCGTCCTCATTGGCAAGAGAGCGATCCAGCTGTATGCTGTCCATGAAGGCTGTAAGACCGTCCCTCGTGCAGGGATACAGCAGCGCACTGTTGACAAGCTCCTGAAGGTTATCCTCTTTCTGGGTTCCCGCCACATCGTCCTGGTCACGGTGGTATTCCTGCAAGCCGGACTTCTCCATGACAGCCTTTATAAAAGACGAAAGCTTCTCCGTCTCAGCAGAGCCGTCCAGCATGGCCTCAAATTCCCTCACAAGGGCACAGAAGGAGTCCGCCCCTTCCCTGGCCTTCTTGGAAAGCTTAAGGCTTGAGAGAACCTTCGTAAGGGAACGGCCTTCCGCATCTGGTGACTCAGAAAGCAGCGTCTCTCCGTTCTGAGGGACAGCGGCAACCCCGTTCCCACTTTCGTCAAGGAGACTGCCTGCCGATTCCTGTTCCACTCCCGCCTCGCCCGCAAGAAAGGCATCCACAACCTTGTCCTGCGTAGTCCCGCCTATCCCCCTCGCCGGCTTGTTTACGATGCGGCGGAATGACACCTCATCCTTCTGGTTGGAAACAAATGAAATCCATGCGAGCGCATCCTTTATCTCCTCACGCTCGTAGAACTTGAGCGAGCCGACAATAACATAGGGAATCTTGGAATGGAGAAATTCGGTCTCAAATCCGAGTGACTGGGCGTTCATACGGTACAATACAGCCCATGCCGAATAGGGAACCCCCTTGGAATGAGCCTGCTTTATTATCTGCGCACAGAACTGCGGCTCGTCATCTTGGTTCGGAAGGAACACAAGCGTAGGCTTCTTGCCCTTGCCCCGGTCGGAAACCAGGGTCTTGCCCAGCCTGCCCTCGTTGTTTTTGACGACGGAATCCGCACAGGCAAGAATCTCGCTGGTAGAACGGTAGTTGGTCTGGAGCCTTATAAGTGTCGTGCCGGGGAACTGTGTCTGGAAGCCCAGTATGTTCTGCACGTCCGCGCCACGAAACTTGTATATGCTCTGGTCATCATCCCCGACCACACAGACATAAGTGGGCGCCCCCTCCTGAACGCCGGAAAGCTGCTGGAGCAAAAGAAACTGGGCGGTGTTGGAGTCCTGGTACTCGTCCACCAGTATGACCCGGTAACGCAACTGGACATCCCGGCGGGCAGAGGCGTTATCACGCAGCACCATATAAGGCAGCATTATAAGGTCGCCGAAGTCCACGTTCCCGGTCTCGCGAAGGCGGGTTTGATATGCAGTATATATAGAAGGAAACTTGGGATCCTCACTGACCATATAGAGCCTTTCGCTGTCCGGCTCCAGGCAAAAGTCCTTGGCAAGCGAAATCTTCTTGGCGGCGACCTTGGCCTGCTGCTTGGTCAACTCTGGCACGGCCTTCTGCAACAGCGTGGTCATGTCGTCATCATCGTATACCGTGAAGTTCTTGTCCACCCCGGCTTCAAAGGCATGGGTGCGGAGGAAATACGAGCCCCATGAGTGGAAAGTCCGTATCTGGGCATACTGGGAACGCGGCTCCAGAACAGCAGCCCTCTCCCGCATCTCGTTCGCGGCCTTCTTGGTGAATGTCACGGCAAGTATCGAATATGGGTCAACGTGTTTCTGTGAAATCAAATAGGCTATCTTGGTCGTAATTACGCGGGTCTTGCCCGACCCTGCCCCCGCAAGGATAAGAAGGGGGGAGCCTTCATGCACCACCGCCGCCCGCTGCTCCTCGTTAAGGCAGTCCAAGTAAGACGGCTGCCCTTCCTGTCTGCCAAGCCCTTCCGCCATCAGCTAGCCCCAAGCCATTCCGCGCTTATGTCAAACTCTGACGAAGCGACAGCCCTCACCTTTACGAAAGAGCCGGGAACAATCTGCCGGACAGCCTCAGCATCGTCCAGGTCGTAGGAGAGGACAACGCTGCCGTCCACCTCCGGTGCCTGGAACCAAGCCCGGCCTATAGCAAGCCCCTCGTCAGTTCCATCCCTGTTCTCCACGATTTCTTCAACAAGGACATCGTAGACCTTGCCAACGCGGGTCTTGAGACGCTCCTGTGTGATTGCCGACTGGAGTTCCACCAGAGAGGCCGCCCTCTGCTCGGCCTTTTTATGCGGGATTTTGCCCTTCATCTTTGCGGCAGGGGTTCCTTCCTCCGAGCTGTAGGCAAAGCAGCCCGACCAGTCGCTCTGTATCTCGCGGAGGAAAGCCCTAGTGTTCTCCGCCGCCTGCTCGCCCTCACCGGGAAAGCCCGTCAGGAATGTTGTCCGTATGGAGCTTTCAGGAAAGCGGTCACGGATAGACCTGACCAAGCCCGCGTATGAGGCGGCAGTTCCCCTCCGGTTCATCGCACGGATTATTCCGTCATCGCCTGACTGGAAGGGAATGTCAAAGTACGGCAGAAAGCGGCTGTCCTTTGCCATCAAGTCCAGTATGTCCTTGTTGAAGTGGTCAGGGTGTATATAAAGAAGTCGAACCCAGAACCGCCCCGGAACAGCTGAGATGGCTTCCATCAGCTCAAGAAGATGTGACCTGCCGCTGTCAGCAAAGCCGTCCTCCCTGCCACAGCCATAAGATGCCAAATCCTGACCGATAAGATTGATTTCCCTTACATTTCGCGCGACAAGGCGGCGGATTTCCTCAACGACCTCAGCTATTGGTCTGGAACGCAAGTCACCACGGATAAGCGGTATGGCGCAGAATGTGCAGTGGTTGTCGCAGCCCTCGGTTATCTTTACGAATGCGCTTCCTTTGAAAGAAAGCAGGCTGTCCCTGTCACCGCAGCAGACCCCTTTCTGGGGGGCTTTGAGCACAGGCCGGTCTCCGGCAAAAAGAGAGTCCACAGCCTTATCAACAAGGGAAAGGTCCCCGTTGCCCAGTATGCCGTCCACTTCCGGCAGGTCGCTTGCAAATACATCGGCATATCGCTCTGCAAGGCAGCCCGCAAGAAGGATTTTTGACTTGGGATATGAGGAGCGGGCATCCATAACGGAGTCCAGACTTTCCGCCTTGGCACTCTCGATGAAGCCGCATGAGTTTACTATTATGAGGTCGGCCTGGGAAGGGTCTTCCACCCTGACAAGACCTTTTGCAAGCAGGCGGGCTATAAGCAGCTCTCCGTCCACCTGGTTCTTGGCACATCCGTGCTGATCTAGGAAGAAGGTCTTGCCCATAGCAACCCTAGTTGACGTTCTCGATGACGATGCTGTACATTCCGCTGGAGTCCTTGACCCACTTGATGTCCTCGACGACGACCTC
>JAFTEK010000160.1 GCA_017453705.1 Treponema sp. | reverse complement strand
TTAACTACCTATTATACAGATATGGAAAAGAAAATCTAGAGGTGAAACACCGGAGAAAAAAACAGCTCTCCAAGGGCGGCTATATCTTCGTCCATGACTACAACAGCAACCTGCTGGGTGTGGAAAAGGCAGTTGACCGCTACGAATCTGAATGCGGCTCCATGCTGGCAAAGGTTCCCCTGAGCGACAAGTCCGGCTCGCTTGTCGTGACCCGCACGTAAAGCCGGAGCAGACAAAACCAAGGCGGGCACAGAACATTTCCCTGCTCCGGGCAGACTTGAGCTGACTTAGATTCTACACTGACGGGCATTCTCTAAAAACTCGCTTCCAGCGCTTTTTAGAGAATACTGTCAATTCTGGAATCATAATGACAAATTCTTGACCTCATCCTCCGACAGGCCGGAAATATCTGCTATCTCTTTTATGGAGAACTTGCCAAGCTCAAGCATACGCCTTGCTGTAGCTCTGCGTGTTTTGTCCTGGCCTATGGCTATGCCGCGCTCCTGGCCTATGGCTATGCCACGCTCCTGGCCTATGGCTATGCCACGCTCCTGGCCTTTGTCAATCATCGCCGTTATCATGTTGTACATCGTAGTCCCTCCTTTCTCACCGCAGCTCTCAAGTATGTCTATCTCCACGTCCCGAATTCTTTCATCCGCTGAGATGACCCTCAGCAGCTCCAATACTTCATGGACATGACGTATCTGCCTGTCAGTCCCCTGATATAGGATATGCTTTCGCTGGCATCGCAAGAACTCAACCACATCATGGAAGTCCCCCTTGAAGGCCTCCACGTCCTTGTCCTCCAGCCATGCCAGCTCAAAGATATGAGCCTTGTAGTCATTCACGAAAGGTGCAAGCTCTGGCGGTATGTCCTTAAGCCGCCCCTTGAGCGTCCGGGGGCATATCCAACGGTGTTCCGTACCAAAGTACAAAACAAGAGTCACTACCGGATACAGCTCCTCGTGCCCGTCGTCCGCAAGCTGCGCGCGGTAAGCCGCACCGTCATAGCCCATGACCCTCAGGGGCATGTCAGCGTCAGGTGAAGTCTGATTCTCAAGCCCCAGAAACGAAAGCCTTATACGCCCCTTCTGCCAGAACTTGGCCACGTCCCTCTCCTGCGACCGCCCCCTGCCGTCCGCCTTGTACATGCTGAAAGGCTGGGCATCCACAAGCTCTTCCTCTGAAATGACCTGCCGCCCCCCCTTGAACAGCAGGCCGTTCACAATGTCCGCGAAGACATCGTTATAGGCTTCCAGAGTCTTCTCAGCCACGTCCTTCTCTCCCATACCTTTATTCTAATGCAAGACCGCCTGCGATTCAAGTTTTTCTTACGGAGTTGAATCCAAAACACATTCGGTCGGAATCAACACCCCCGATACAGACCGGATATGGCGCAAAATCAATGCAGTTCTCGGAAGAAAACAATACAGTAATATGGCTCTTACCAATCGGGCTGCATTCTTGAGGGACGAAATGAATTTGAGATACGATTTCATATTGACAAAGATTTTACTTTGCGATAATTTAAGAACAATTCTCAAATTATCGCTAGCAATGAGAACCAAGGAATAGGATAATATGAAATTGCACAAGTTTTTCGCGGTAGCAGTTACAATCGCTGCTGTTGGTGTCGTATTCATTTCCGCCAAGAAGCCTTCGGCGGAAAAAGAAAGCAATAAGATAAAGGTTGTCACGACGATTTTCCCTGAATACGACTGGGCAAGGCAGATTGTCGGCAACAATGATGGGGTGGACTTGAACCTGCTGATAGCTAATGGGGTTGACTTGCACAGCTACTCACCCAGCGTGGCGGATATTACAAAAATCTCAATGGCAGATGTATTTGTATATGTCGGTGGCGAGAGCGATGAATGGGTAGAGGATGTTTTGAAAAATTCCAAGAACAAGGACATCAAGACTGTCAACCTCATGGAAATCATGGGCGATAAGGCTCTGGTAGAGGAACTTGTCGAAGGCATGGAGCATGAGCACGACGAGAATGACAAACACCATCACCATGACGAGCATCACCACGACGAAGATGATAACGATGAGGACGACCACGAGGGGCATCACCACGATGAGGACGAGGAAGAGCTGGACGAGCACGTATGGCTCTCCCTGCGCAACGCCCAGATTCTGTGCACGGCGATTTGCGAGGCCATCTGCGAAAAGGATCCGGCCAATGCCGTCTCATACAAGGTCAACCTTACAGCCTACAACAATAAGCTTGCAGAACTTGATTCCAAGTATTCGTCAGTTGTGAAATCAGGCAAGAGGGACACCCTGCTGTTCGGAGACCGCTTCCCCTTCCGCTATATGGTCGAAGACTACAACCTCAAGTATTATGCCGCATTCACAGGTTGCTCCGCCGAAAGCGAGGCGAGCTTTAAGACCATCGCATTCCTTGCCAACAAGGTGAATGAGCTGGACTTGCCCTGTGTCTGCCAGATTGAAAGCGGCAAGGGCAAGATTGCCAAGACGATAATCTCGACCAGCAAGAACAAGAAGGCCAAGGTTCTGACCCTGGATTCCATGCAGTCAACGACAAGCAAGCAGATAAAGAAGGGAACGACCTATCTGAACATCATGGAAAAAAACCTTGAAGTCCTGAAGGAAGCCTTGAATTAGGGAAACGCTTTTCAATATAGGAGACATTAATCAGCGTTTCCCATCAAAGTTTCGTAACCCTTTGTGTTACGAAACTTTGCGAATTTCGGAGCGGTGCTTGCACCCAGTGCTACGTGCACGTTACTGAGACTTTTGAAACTGCCCCTAGTATTTAAACCATAAAAAAGACGGCATGGTCAAACCATAGCCGCCTTTTTCGTTTTATGTCCAAAATCGCCCTATTTTAGCGATTGGCCTTGCAAGCAAGGCTTGGGCTCGTCACCTGTGCGGAAACGTAGTTTCCCCGCAGGCCTATTACTCCGTGTCCTCCTCGTTCAGGCCAAATATTTTGCAGGAATTGGCCCATAGCTGGGAGGAAAGGGCTTCCAAGTCCATCTGTAGCATCTGGGCAAGGAATTCCGCCGTGGCAGGCAGGAAGGACGGCATCGTTCTTTTACCCCGGAACTTGGCGGGAACCATGAAGGGGCTTTCCGTTTCTATCAAAATGCGGTCAACAGGAATGTTGAGCACAGTCTCGTGCAAGTTCTGGGCGTTGCGGTAGGTCAAGTTGCCCGCAAAGGAAAAATACACATCCAGCCCCGCGTCCAGGCACTGCTGGGCATACTCCGCGTTCTCGCTGTAGCAGTGGAACACAGCCCCCTTGCTGGGAATGCGGTCGCGCAGAATCTCGTATATGTCCTTGCCCGCCCCACGGTTGTGTATGATGACAGGCTTATCCAGGCTCTGCGCCATCTCCAGCTGGGAAATAAAGAGCTCTATCTGGCTGCGCTTGTCACCATACTGCTTCTCGTAGTCCAGCCCTGTTTCCCCAATCGCGACAACCTTGGGCAGTTTAACACTTTCTTCTATTATATTACGCCAATCATCCCCCGGAGCGACGACTTCGGCAGGACTTACCCCCACCGCATGGAAGATTCCCTTCTTGGTCTTGAGCAGGACGTATTCCTTCCTAAAGTCATGCAGGCTGTTGTTTATGGAGACAATCCTTGTCACTCCCGCCAGCTCCGCCTCCTTGATGGCACGGTACTGCTTTATCGGATCCTCGAACAAGAGCCCTATGTGGGCGTGGGTATCAAAAAAACGCATCTCTTTCCTCGCTATA
This sequence comes from Treponema sp., assembly GCA_017453705.1. Lineage (GTDB taxonomy): Bacteria > Spirochaetota > Spirochaetia > Treponematales > Treponemataceae > Treponema_D. The sequence continues at coordinate 3,889 of JAFTEK010000160.1, read as the reverse complement.
AGTCAAGGGCATCTCTAAAAACTGGGCAAGCCCCGTTTTTAGAGATTGCCTTCGAGTCGTAAGCCTTGCTTGCAAGGCCAGTCACATGTAATATCGCGACTTACGACATCGCATTTTCAGAGTTACCTCAGAAAAATGCGCAAAACGCAATTTTTCGAGGTTCCCTCAAACAAAAATAAAGTAGGGCATCCCGACCCGCTGCTGTCAGCGTCAAGATTCCCTACATTCATTGAGTCTATTGGACTAGTGATAAAACCCGGTTGTTTTTCCCTAGTCTGGCATTTTTTCGGGCTAAAGCCTTACAAAAATGCAGTCCCTTTCGCTTGCTGTTTGGAAAACTGCACTGGCAGAGAAGCCGCTGGCGTTGCCCAAGCCAGTTTCCAAACAGCTCTATCGTTAATTTTTATCCAAATGCCCATTAAAAAACAAGCTTCTGGATAAAATATCACACCCCTATTTCCGATATTCTATCATAGCAGGGTTTTCCTGTCAAATGAATTCGGCTTGCCCTTGATTATTTGTCGGCAACCTGCTACTATACAAGAAGATTAAGAGTATAATGGCTGTAAAAGGCTGTTTTAGATATAAGGAGATTTCCCCGTGGCCCGCACGAGAAGATATAAAAACTTTGAGAGAAACTTCGTCACTCGTATATACGAAGGGGTCGGGGGCTTTTTCTCTATTATTGGCCGCGGTCTAGCAAGGCTTTTCCACATTTTTGACGAAAAAATCACTGTCATGCTCGTGCCCCATTCCAACGGCAGGGCTTTCAGCATACAGACCAACGTTTTTGCAATGATACTCGGTTTTATCATGCTGGCGGGCATAACCGGTTCCTTCGTTTACTTCAACATAAGGGCTATTGGCAGCGAGCTGGAAAACAGGCGGCTCAGGGCGGAAAACCGTGAGACGCTCGCATCGCTCGATGAACTTCGTGATGAGAACGACAACCTGCTCAAGAGCGCCCGACGTTTCCAGGCATCCCTTTCCACCACCCTCTCCCTGTTGGGAATAAGCGATGGCGGAGCCAACATGGAAGGCGTGACCGGCAACGGAGACTTGTCCTCGCTATTCAGCAGGCAGGACTTGGCGGCAGGTTCCCTGCAGGAAACACAGGACGTAAAGCAGCTGACCGCATATCTGGACAGTGCGGTTCAACCAGTCGAAGAAATAGGCAAGATGCTGGAAAACCAGAGTTCGCTCTTCACCGACATCCCCAACGTCTGGCCCGTGAAGAACGGAATCGGCCATATATCAATGGCGTTTGGACAGCAAGTCCACCCGATTACAAAACAGTGGTACATTCACAAGGGAACGGACTTCAGCACATGGCGGTCTGGCGACCCGGTGGTTGCGACGGCAAACGGCCAGATTGTATCAGTGGGCAATGACAACACCTTCGGACTTTCCATAATCATAAAGCACAAGTACGGAATCTACACCCGCTATGCCCACCTTAACACAATCCGAGTCCGAAAGGGCGATGACGTTACACAGGGACAGGTAATCGGAACAATAGGCAACACAGGAATAACGACCGGCCCGCACTTGCACTATGAGGTTCACATAGGTTCTTCCGTTGTAGATCCCGCCAAGTATATCAACATAAAGTAGCCCATGTCTATTTTCAGCCCAGAAGATGCTTCCATAAACAACCTCCTGAATGTCGGCTCTTCAATCCGTGGAAACGTGCGGATTACAGGCTTTATGCGTGTGGACGGTGACATTGACGGCAACCTGGAGTGCAGCGGGGCGGTTATAGTCGGCGAGAAAGCCAGGATACGGGGCAACATAACAGCCCGCTCAGTAACGGTCTCAGGCATAGTTCTGGGTGACATCTGGGCACCAGAGGGAGTACACCTGGCTCACAGTTCTGTCGTGATGGGCGACGTGCAGACCCACAATTTCAAGACAGACGGGGATGTCGTGTTTGACGGGCACTGCATCTCTCTAAAAGATGATGCGGCTTACAGCGCGGCCTCGGAACGCTGGCAAAACGCCAAGGCCATAAGCGCAAAGGCATTCCGAAGCTAGGAGGCCTCTCTTCTAATGGACATGGACAGCTTAAGCGGCAACGTAAGCAACTCCACTGGGCTGTACTTTGCCGGGCTACAGGGTGCTCAAGAAAGGCTCCGTGCCAAAAAGAACGAGGAGATTAAGAAAAGCTCCCGGAGTTCCTTTGTTACTGCCCTTCAACGCTCGCACGAAGAAAAGGAACTGGAAGAAGCGGGATTGCCCAAGGAAATAGTGGGGATGGACAGCGCGGATGCCGTTGTCTTTCTGAAGGATGCCGCCGACATTGCCGCAGAAAAGCTGAAAAGCAGACAGACCCCGGAGAACTTCGCTGACTACCGCAAGAAGGTGACGCAGTTTATGCGCTACATCGTCAAGTACAACTTCAAGCGGGTTCAGAAGAAGCACTACCGCTCCAACCCCAAAAGGCACCTCAAGCTGAACGATTACGTGCAGATACAGGTGATTAACCAGAAGCTGGACGAAATGGCCCGCTGGCTCATTTCATCACACCGGGATACGCTGGTAATGCTGGCCAGAATCGAAGAGATTTCAGGCCTGCTTGTGGATCTTATGGCAACGTAAATTTTTTAGGTAAGGAACAACGTATGTCTGACATATTTGAGACAGAGACTGACGAGGACGAAGCCGAGCTAAAAGAGCTGGAAGACTCTGACGCGGACGGCTACGAGGACTATGCGGGAGGCAGCTATGTCTTTCCCCACCCCCTCTACAGGCTCAAGCTGGACTATTCCAGCGAAGCCATCTACGCAACCGCACCCAAGAACCTGACCCTCAAGCCGGGAGACCGTGTGCTCCTGCCTACCCGCTACGGCAGCGACCTGGCCCGGAACTTGGGCAAGAGCGAGAATCCCGTGGGAATAAGGCCGTCAGATTTGGTGGAAGTCATCCGCCTGGCGACCCCCAAGGACATCGAGAAGTACGAGGAGCTGGAGTCACAGGTACAGCAAGCCGGGGAGGTGTTCCGCGACAAGGTAAAAAAGCACGGCCTTGCGATGAAACTTATCGCCATCCACTTCCTTGTGGGAGAGCCTAAAGTCCTCTTCTTTTTTTCCAGCGACAGCCGCGTTGATTTCCGCGAGCTTGTAAAAGACCTTGTGGCAGTGTTTAAAATGCGCATTGAGCTGCGCCAGATAGGTGTCAGGGACGAGAGCAGGATTACAGGCGGGCTGGGCATCTGCGGCCGGCCTTTCTGCTGCCACTGCATAAGCGAGAAGCTTCCGTCCGTCAGCATAAGGATGGCAAAGGAGCAGAACCTCAGCTTGAACTCCTCCAAGATTTCGGGTCAGTGCGGCCGTCTGCTCTGCTGCCTGAGCTATGAGAGCAAGGTATACGAGGATGCAAAGAGGGGGATGCCGCCAGACGGAACCAAGTTCTTCTGGGACGACACTGCCTTCCGTGTCACCGCCGTCAATGCCATAACCAAGATGCTGCAGATTACAGGGGCGGACGGACGTGTACTGGAAGTCCAAGCCGGATGCTTTAAAAAGACTGGCGGCAAGTGGAAGCTGGATCTGAATGTAGGGGAATTTGAGTCACCAGACGACTGATTCCCCCATTTGCGATTGCAAAAATATATTTTACTGGTATAATGGAGCTGTTATGGAAATGAAACTGTTTTCGATTAAGTCTTTTATTGCGGCTGTTTTGGCCTTGTCACTTAGCCTATGCATGGTCTTTGCTTATGATTTCACGGATGATGATGACGATGATGACTACACGGACGAACCTGTAGTCACCAGTCTCACCAGCTCCGGCTCTTCCAGCAGCCCTGTGGAAGCAGAGAGCCTTGAGTCACTGGGCGCGCTAAAGGAGACTTCCTCCGGTGAATACTCCTTTGGAACTTACCCGCAGT
>JAFTEK010000159.1 GCA_017453705.1 Treponema sp. | reverse complement strand
GCAGAAAGATCCGGGAAGGAGTATGAGGCCCTTGCATCCCAGCTGAAGCTGGATACAGTCCTTGAGTCCTCGTCCGTCGCCTTCATCGGGTCTGTTATCTCATCCTTGCTGCTGCGGGTCATGAAGTTTATCCAGTCCATGTACTCATTCCTGCTGCCATAGTCCACAAGGAAATAAGGATCTGAGTAGACGGGGAAGGACAGGGAATAGTCAAGGCCTCTCCATGAGGAGCTTGCCGAAAGCTTTCCCGCATAGCGGAACGGAAGAGCCAGGGTCAGGAATGATGATGAATCCCTGTAGGTCTGCCAGCCTTCCTCTGAAGGCCCATAGCGGCTGAAGGCATTTCTTCCCCTCTCATAGAAGACGGTGTTGGAAAAACCCAAGTCAAAAAAAACTGAAACTGACGGGATAAGGCTGTCAGAAGGGCCTGTGTAATTGCCGTCAAGACCGACCATGCCGCCCAGCCGGGTGTAGTAGTCGGCCGTCAGCTTAAGGTAGTCCTTGGTCTGTCCGTCATAGTCCGCATCCAGGTTGTGCAGGACGATGCCTTCCCTCTCCTGCTCCTTGAGCCTGGACGGACGGCCAAAGTTAAAGGAGCCGTCATTGGTCCCGGAGCCATAAGCGGACAGCGGCTTGCGTCCCCATAGGTAAGTTGTGGTCTGGACAAAATATCCCCTCCTTGCGTCAAATCCCATCACAGGGTTGAATATAAGCTCGTCCTTGGGATAGTAGAAGGCCGGCAGGTATAGGAGGGGAACCGGCCCCACATAAAGCAGGGCGTTCAGGAAGGCAAACTCCCCGCCCGGCAGCATCCAGGCTTTGCTGGCACGGATTTTCCAGTGGGGATTGTCATCATCGCAAAAAGAGATTGTAGCATGCTTAAAGGCCATTGAACCGGAAGCCCCCGTGCCCATGATTGAAGAAGAGGCGACCAATGTGGAGCCGCCCGGTATGGAATCATCATCCCCGCCATAGCGGACAACCCTTGAGTTGTCAAAGATTCCCTCCAATGTGTCGGTGTTGAGCAGCATGGAGTCAGCCGTGGCATCTTGATTGCCAGCCGCGGCATCCTTGTTGCTTCCAGTTCCCTCCGCCTTGAGGACGACATCCCCCTGGGCAAAGAGCATACAGGTCTTGCGGTCATAGCGGATGGTGGAGGCATCAATATAAAGCTTTGTCATGCCTTTCTCCACGGACATGGATACGTTGCCGGTCAGGACGATTATCTCGTTGCCGCTGGCCTCGTTCTTCTCGTATTCTGTGTGGCGGGCATGTTTAATCGTGACAACCGTGGCCTTCCCCTCGTCCGCGACAGACGGGAACAGGGAAAGGCAGAGTATTACAATGGATATGACAAAAAAGCGTTTTTTTACGCCCCTAGGATTCACCTTCCCGTTTCCTCATCCGCTCCAACATCTCTTTCACGTAGCGGCCTGTCCAGCTCCCACCGCAGGAAGCAAGCTCCTCCGGGCTGCCTGTCGCGACGACAGTTCCGCCCCCATCGCCGCCGTCCGGCCCCAGGTCTATGATATGGTCGGCCTGGCATATAACGTCCATGTTGTGCTCTATCATAACGACGGTGTTGCCTTTGTCAACAAGCCTCTGTATGACTTCCATCAGCTGCTTTATATCAACAAAATGCAGGCCTGTCGTAGGCTCGTCCAGTATGAAGAGGGTGTTGCCTGTGGAAGGACGCGCAAGCTCAGAGGCCAGCTTGACCCTCTGTGCCTCGCCGCCCGACAGGGTAAGGGCGTTCTGCCCCAGCTGTATGTAGCCCAGGCCGAGATCGGAAG
>JAFTEK010000019.1 GCA_017453705.1 Treponema sp. | reverse complement strand
GGAGCGCCCCCCCTTTACGGAGGCTATGAGTACACGCCTCTTGAGATGAACAGGAGGGATGACATCAGCCTTGCCAAGAAGAACAACGAGTCCCAGCTCCTTTTACCAAGGATTTTCACGGAAACCCTCGGCTACACAGCAGTGGTAACAGACCCTGAGTGGGGCAACTACAACAGTTTTTGTGACACAAGCTTTATAAACGAGTATGCCCCCAGGATAAAGGGAATTCAAACCAACGGTGTTTACACGGACTTCTGGTTCAAGGAAAAGAACACAGGCGGCATAACTGACAGGACAGGAGAACTTTTGGAAAGGAACCTCCTGCTCTTTTCCCTCTTCCGCATCTCCCCCGTTGCCCTGCGAAGCCTGATTTACGATGGCGGAGACTATTGGTATAAGGATGCCGCCGCCAAGGAGACAAACACGTTAATAGACTCCTATTCCGCCCTGGACTACCTGAAGGAGCTGACTGACATAGGGGAAACGGAGGGCGGCTTTTACCTGAGCCTGACAAACCAGCTGACCCACACATCATTCTACCTACAGGCTCCCGGTTACATACCGGTCAACAAAGTGACTGATTACGGCAGCTCCTCATTCATCTACGACGTTGCCTACTATTCGCAGATGGCAACCTTCAAGCTCCTTGCAAAATGGTTTGACTACCTTAAGCAAGAGGGCATCTGGGACAACACAAAGATTGTACTGGTCTCTGACCACGGCTGCTATTGGAACGACATAGACATAGAAAAGGATGACAATCTGGATTCCCTTGTAGCAGGAGAGGAGTACAACGGCAGGGGCCATTACCATCCGCTGCTGCTCTTTAAAGACCTGGGCTCCAGCGGAAAACCCGTGACCGATGCGGAAAGCTTTATGACAAACGCGGACGTTCCGTCCCTGCTGCTAAAAGGACTTGTGGAGCAGCCTGTAAACCCATTCACAGGCAGGGAAATTCCATTGGACACAAGGGAACTGAAGAAGGACGGAGTTGTCATATCGGTCAGCGACAGGCACAAGCCCTCTGACAATGGAAAGTACCGCTTTACCATAGCAAAAGACCAATGGTGGCGCGTCAGGAACAACATATACCAAGCGGCCTCATGGTCGCAGGAGGATTTGGAACAATGAAGGTTGAAGATTTCGTGAACGTACTGGGAGCCGACTTTTTTACAGGAGTTCCTGACTCCCAGCTAAAGGCACTGTGCGACTTCCTCATGGAGCATTACGGCATTGACAGGGCACATCACATCATAGCGGCCAACGAGGGCAACTGCACCGCGATTGCGGCCGGATACAACCTTGCCACAGGCAAAGTTCCGGTGGTCTATATGCAGAATTCCGGGGAAGGCAACATAATAAACCCGCTCGCCTCACTGCTGAGCGACAAAGTATACGCAATCCCGGAAATCTTTGTCATAGGCTGGCGGGGAGAACCCGGTGTAAAAGACGAGCCGCAGCACATCTACCAAGGCGAAGTCACCCTCAAGCTCTTGGAGGACATGAAAGTTCCCTACTATATACTGGACAAAGAAAGCAGCGTGGAGCAGCTACAAGCCAAGATGCAGGAGTTCAAGTCAACGCTCTCCCAAGGCAGGGCCGTTGCCATCGTAGTGCGAAAAGGCTCCCTCTCATACACAGGCAAAGTCCAATATAAGAATTCAAGCCTTATGAAAAGAGAGGAGATAATCCGCCACGTAGTCCAGTTCAGCGGTGATGATCCAATTGTATCCACGACAGGCAAGACCAGCCGTGAGCTATTTGAAATACGGGAGGCAGCGGGCCAAGGTCATGCCCGTGACTTTTTGACCGTAGGCTCAATGGGTCACAGCTCTTCCATCGCACTGGGGATTGCCCTAAACAAACCCAACAGCAAAATATGGTGCATAGACGGTGACGGGGCGGCCATAATGCATCTGGGGGCAATGCCTGTAATCGCCAGCTGCAAGCCCAGCAACCTGGTTCATCTGGTCATAAACAACGGGGCGCACGAGAGCGTTGGCGGAATGCCCACGGTCGCTTCATCCGTGAATCTTAAGGACGTCGCCCTGGCATGTGGCTATCCTTCTGCATCCAGTGTCTCAAGTTTTGAGGAACTGGACAAAGAGCTTGCAAAAGCCAAGGAAAGCAAAGAACTTGCTTTCATAGAAGTCAAATGTGCCATAGGAGCCAGGGATGACCTGGGCCGCCCCACAAGCAGCCCGCAAGAGAACAAGGCAGACTTCATGGGCTACCTTTCCGGGCTATAATGAGCTTACGACTCCCACTGATTGCATCTGCAATCCTCCTGGCCGGCCAGAACCTTCCGGCTCAAAGCTCCTTTGCCCTATACTTCAACTCAGACAGGACGCAGATAAGGACGGTCATAATCTACAATGAGACCAGCCTGCCCCTGTCGATAGGGGTTAACGGAGGAATGACCTGGGGGGGAGGAGACGGAGAGCCGTCAAACTTAGCTCCCGGCGATTTGACATCACTGCGCAAGGATTTTCAGACCGGGGATTGCATAATGATAGAGTCGGACAACGATGAAATCTCCCTGTCACTGGCCAGTGACAGGGACAGCGTATACGTCTATGCCAGTGAAGGGCTTGACAATGGCCGAGTCCAAAAGGAAAAATAGACAAGGAAAGCCAGTAAAAGGGCATCTCGAAAAACACGGCAACACGCAATACAAGCAAGCACGTAGTATTGCGGGGGCGTGGACTAACTAGCCCTCCTATATTAATCAGCGTTTCCCTATCTATCCTTAAAGCACAGGTCTACTTCAAAACTGCCCTGCCTTGTTATAAAGGGAACTGCTATGATTTTTGTGTTACGCGGCCATGAAATCTCATGGTTGGGCCCTGCGAGCACAAATGGAGCGGAGACAGAGATGTTCCTGCTGCTTATGGCCGAGACAGCGTTTCCCGTGATAATATTGGTAAACTCTGTGACGAGATCCTTTTCCATGGCCTCCCGCTCCTCGTCGTTTTCGACCGTTATGCCGGAGATATCCAACATTTTACCAGCAAGAAGCTTATGAAGCCTAAACGCAACTATGCCTATCTCATCCCCTGAAACACCGACAATCCCCGATATTTCCCAAGGATGTGTTCCTATAGGATTGAGCAGATAAGGCTCCTTATTCTGGGGAGCAATGTTGAACATCTGGGAGAAAGCCTCTTGGCAGGCAGACAAAAAAGGATTTAAAAGCGATACATCCATATTAATACAGTTTACACCAGTTTCTTATATATTTCCACAAAAAAACATAAGTTTTAATGGCAGCTTGTATGCTATGGAAAAAAATCGGGTTTTCTTCTATAATATAGCTCAAATGAATCAAGAAACAAGCACAATGACGGACAGCAACGACGAACAGAT
>JAFTEK010000158.1 GCA_017453705.1 Treponema sp. | reverse complement strand
CCGTCAAATGATTTTTCCAGCGAGGGGTCTTCCCTGAATATTTCAGCTACATACTGGGGTTGTGCCCTGTCAAGCATTATAAGCAGGACGTTTGGGTGGTTGCGGGACAGGTGGAAGAGGGGCTTTATGTCGGAAACCCTGCTTTTTTCAGCTGAACTCCTGTAAGCCTGGTAGTCCTTGGATATCGTCTTTATGTTGACGAGGGAGAGAAAGCTTACGGCAAGGCAGAGGACTGAGAGCACAAGGATGTAGGGTTTTCCGTTCTTATATTGGATAAGCAGGCAGATGGATGCCGTGATTATAAGCAGGACAAGGATATTCACCAGGGAAGGCAGGGACAGGCTCTTAAAGGCAACGGAATTCAGGAAATTCAGCGAGGATGATATGTCTCCGTATGCGGGCATGAAGGCGTAGGAGTTTGTGCTTGCTGAGAGTGCCAGCACTCCTGCTGTCAAAGCAAGCCATGCCTGTACGCCAGAGCCGAACATTAAGTAGATGCAGATGGGCCACAGAAGGGTAAAGCCTGCGCTCTGTAGGCAACAGTTGAAAACGTAATAGAGGGGGTTGGGATGAGAGCCCAGGCTTGCGAATTCCGTGGCGGAGCTGGAAATCAGCGCGGAAGGAATGGCAAGGCCTGTCAAAAGGAACAAAAGCAGGCAGGATAGTGCGAATGCCCTGTGGCACAGGCCTTTGTCTTTTATCAGGGCTTGCAGGGGGGCTGCTTTCATTGTCTTTGTGCTGTTGCTGTCGGACTGCGGCTTGTGGAAAAGGTTCTTTGCAAGCGAGAATATGTTGTTGCATGTCCAGTAAAGGACTAGCCCGGAGGGTGAGTTATAGAGCAGAAGCAAGAAGACGGAAGCCAGCAGGTAGACCTGTAGTTTTTTGCTGAAATCCTGTCCCCTTGTGTAGACGGCTCCGGACACGCAGTTTATCAGTGTCATTGCAATAGGCAGGACGTTAAGGGTAAAGTGGGGCAGGACTATAAGAGAGTCGCTGCAGGCCAGGTCCTTGATAAAAAGGAAGCTCCTGCCGTTTAAGCCTTCCAGTGTGGAAAGGTATGAATAGGCGGCCATAAAGAAGGGGACCTGCAGGAGTATGGAAAGCGATGGCAAAAGGGTGGACAGGGGGCTGTAGTGGTTTTGTGCGTAGTATTCGCTGAGCATAAGAAAACGCTCGTCCCCGGAAAAGCTTTTCTTTATGTGGCTGACGGCACCTGCCATCTTCTTTTGTTTTGCGATTACCCTGTCGCGGATTGAATCTGCCTTGTCGTATATGGGCAGCATCAAGAGGTTGACAATCAGGCTCACAGCGACTATAGAAAGCCCTTCGCTTGATATTAGCCTGTATGAAACCCCATACACCAGCTCCAATAAGAGTCGTATGGGGTACAAGACAAGAGTATATAGGAAGTAAGCTAAGCCCATGCCGTCCTCTGGCTGCTGTTATTTCTTGCGTGACATGAAGTATAGGGAAGCCAGCACAAAGAGAGCCACGTATGTCACGATAGCGGATGGGAATGCCCCTGACTTGAACACTCCGACCAATACATAGTTAAGGACTTTGTAAAGGTAGAATGCCATCTCCGAGGCAAAGAACATTATTACCCCGAATACGATTATGGCAAAAAGCCAGCTCGTTCTGAACAGGGCCTTCGCGCTTTCAATCCTATAGTTCCAGCCCACCGCAGCGGCAAGTATAAACAAGATAAGGACAAAGAGCGGATATAGGCAGCGGGTCAGGAGGGTCTGGGCAAAGCTCTCCTTTGCGTATCCGTACTCCTGGGCATTCTTTATGAAATGCATGAGCGAGAGCAGGGTCATTGTCTCGGCTCCTGCCGATGCCCTGTCTATGGAAGAAAAGTCGTCATAGTCAATAGGCATGCTCATCGTGTAGCTGTTTTGCCTGAGCATATAGGCAGAGCTGCCCTTTAAGCTGGTTCCTGTTGTCGCTGTAAGACCCGCTTGATCCATGATTTCCTTGGGAAGACCTGTTTCTGTGTCCTTGTAAACTGGCTGGCTTACCTTTCCCTCGGTGTCGCGGTCTACAGCCATCATCATAAGGAAGGGGATTTCCTTCCAGTTCTTTTCTATGCCGAGCCTTTTTTTCTCCTCATCATCTATATTGTCGGTATTCAGGCTGATGGCCTTGGCCATAGGAACATAGACTGAGCAGAGGAAGCGGCCAGAAGAGGAATACTGGGCTATCGTGAGGTCTTTGAGGTAGCGTACTGAGTGCCCGATGGTCGGGGAGTTCATGACGTACTTGGCATAGAATACGTCCTTGGAGCCGTCAGGGTTTTTAAGTGAAAAGCAGACATCGCTTCCTGTCGCAAGCTCTTTGAAGTTGTCGGTTTCATCCATGAAGAAACACTGGTTCTCCATCCCTTCCTTTGCCCTGGCCAGATAATACTCAACATCCGGGTCGCTTTTTTGCTTTGCCGCAAGTTCCTTTTGCAGGGAATATAGGATATAGTAT
>JAFTEK010000157.1 GCA_017453705.1 Treponema sp. | reverse complement strand
ATGGCGCCGCACATCAGGGCATTGGCCACCGCCGCCCAGCCAAGGTAGCGGTGGGAGAAGGCGAATATCAGCAGGCTGAGCGTCCCGATGCCGGCACAGAAGAATTTTTTGTGCCTGGATATGAGGCTGTTTTCTGCCTTGCAAACCATAAGCATGGGGATTTCCGGCAGGAAGACGCGGTACAGGCACTCCTCGTAGAAAGCTCCTGCCGCCAATGCTGCTGTGGCGGAAATCCACCGGGCAAGGCCTGTTATTTCCCTGCTGGCGGCGAGGGGGCTTATATTTCCGAGCAGCTTCGCGGAGGCGAGAGCGGCCAGCTCGACGGCAGAATATGAGAGCATGAGGCATCCCAGCGTCACCGTTGATATGGATAGCGCGCGGAAAGCATGGCAGGGGGGGCGTTCCAGCTCCTTTAGTATCTGAAAGTAAAGGAAAAAAGCAATGGCCAGGGTCTCTGCGCTCCCCCAGCCGAAGCGGGGGGCTGCCTGAACATGGCTTGACGGGCCGATAAACAGCGGTGGAAGCAGCAAAAGTACAAAAATTAGCAGAAATTCCGCAGAAAGATATTTCAATTTCATTAAAAAGCTGTTAAAATATGGGGAATATGGGTTGGTTTGCCCACGTAGCTTTACTATAGACTAAAAGTAAAAAATAGGGAAGGGTCATTTTGAGTGTCAAAATAATTTTGCTCATAATTTTTGCGGTTATCGCTGTAATTGTGGGAGGGCTGAGGCTCATATCCATTTTCAGCGAGAAGATCAGCTTTTATTCATACGGACGAGAGAACGGATTCCGGATGTCGGAGACCGGCATTGTCTGGAAAATTGTAAAGAAGCTGGGAATCCTTGACCCGCTTTCCCTTTACGAATCAATACCGACTTTGAACCGCGTCATCGCGATGCTGCTTTCCGAGATGAGGAGGGAAGGAGGTTCCGCCGTTGGCGGCCAGGTTCTTGTCTCCAAGCTCAATAAGCTCAGGACTAAAGTTGCCTTGGAAGGCGATGAGAACATGCGGATTCAGTCAACCGCATCTTTGGAGGGAGGGCAGAGGCTTTCCGTTATATTCCCCGGTCGTGGCGTGTATTCATCCGTGGTCCTGAACAACGGGCGCAGGATAGAGATAGAGCTGCCCAAGAAAGTCATGAAGATTGGTTCGTCCTCTAAGAGCGAGATTCTGCCCCCCAACCAGTGGAAGGGCAAGCTTGTGACCGTCTATATGTGGCGCAAGGGTGATGCCTGCTATGCCTTTGATACTTCCGTGGACGATGCCGGGTCTTTTGAGGGCAAGCCCTGCATTATGCTGAACCATACGAGCAAGCTTGACAGAATCCAGAAGCGGCAGGCTGTCCGCTGTAACTGCAGCATAGAGTCCCACCTGTTTGTCATAAAGTCCTCTGACATAGACTATAACAGGATTGACCTTGAGGCGGATGGCGTGAAGTGTATGCTGGAGGACATAAGTGAGTCCGGCGCGCTTATCTGTCTTGGCGGCAAGGCCAAGGCCAATATGAGGATAAAGTTGCAGTTCAACTTGAGCAGCACGTTGATAATGATGTTCGGTATAGTCCGCTCAGTGGAATTCAACAAGGAAAAGAATGAGTCCAAGCTTCATTTTGAGTGCACTTATATCGATGATGACATGAGGAACACCCTGCTCAACTACATTTATGGCCGTCTTTCGATGGGGGATGCAGTGGAGGAGACGAGGGGTTCGGCAAAGAAGAAGGAGGCCGTGGACTCAGACCTGCTGAGTTCGATTGCCTCTGATGCGGAGCTTGCCGAGAAAACCAAGGCTGTCGTCCAGCAGAATTCTAATTCAGCCGGGGGTTGAAACGAGAAGGTCTTTTGTATCTTGCGTAGTCCTTTTTTTTCTCGCCTGCGGCTTTTCCCCCGCATCCTCTTATCAGAAGGATTTTATAAAGGGAAACTTTACGGATAAGCTTGAGTCCGTCAGGAGGGCTTATGAGGCTTCTGACAACATTTTCATAGCTAAAGCCATAGATTTCGCTGTTTCCTGCCATGATGAGATAGGCGATGACGAGGAGCTTGAAAGTCTCCTTGAATACTCCATAGCCTGCGTGGATATAAAAGTCCTTCCGCAGGACAGGAGGAACAAGCTTTCCGCTGATTTGGGCAGGGCGTTCAATTCCTTTTCATCCCAGAAGGTCAGGCTGGCCGTCTTGGATACATTCTCCAGCTGCATGACGGATGAAAACCTGGAGCTTGTGAATGCTTTTGTCGCATCCCGCGCCCAGGAAGCGGCTGACGGCGGCGGGGACGGGAGCATGGGGCCTGTAGTGGAGAAGAGCCTTCTGCTCTTGAAGAAATATGGAAACCGGATTTCTTTTAATATCCTTTTTATAGCAGATCTCATGGATGTCTGGAGCGGACAAAGGGAACTCTTGGAGGACTCCTTTGCCCCCCTTGCCGCGTCCGCGGAGAATGAGATACTGAAGATTGCCGATAGCGCGGGTGTGCCCCAGCGCATGAGAATCCTGGATATAATCGGCTCTGGCAAAGGAATTCCCAAAAAAACCAAAGGCAAAGTTGCAGAAAAGCTGCTTCTGGAACAGATAAATAATGCGAGGGACAACGGGAGCGTTTTCTCTTCGGAAGAAGACGCGTTGCTGTACGTGCAGTCCGTCTCGCTGGCCGCTGAATGTCGCTGGACCCGTGTTGCCCAGGACATAGCGGACTCCTTTCCAATCGCATCAAAAAGCTACGGCTGGGGACTGCTGGATACGGATGGATTCT
>JAFTEK010000156.1 GCA_017453705.1 Treponema sp. | reverse complement strand
GAGACGTGAGACGTGAGACGTGAGACGTGAGACGTGAGACGTGAGAATTTTGTACCACGCCTGACCTTATGTCAAGCGGTTTTGAGGAAATTTTGGATGCAATCTCAGCCCTACAGACCATCTCTTGCCACCACTATAGCTATTTTACAAGGAAAAGGCAAGGGGGAAACACAGTATGGGAATTTCGTGCTATACTGGAAGGGTGAGCGCAAAATCCATTTCCGCCCAGCTGACCGCCTTACTCCTGTTGTCCGCCCTCATCCTGCCCACACTCTCATCATGTACGGCGAAAGTGGGCAAGCCCGTCTACTTTCTGAGCGACAGGCACGGGCTGAGCTATGACATAGTGGAGGACTACTGCGAAAAAACAGGCTGCTCCACCCTCGTGCTTTTTGACAAGCACAATGATGTCAGCGCGGACTCTTCCATTATACACTCCTACGACTGGGCGGGTCAGCTTGTGGACAGGGGCATTATACAGGAAGTCTGGTGGGTATGCCAGTATTCGGCGGACGGACTGGAGCTTTCGGCCAAGCGTAAGTGGCTTGAGAAGAACACAGAGAGAAAGGACGAGGACAAGGCAAGGCGGGTGCTGGAGGCATTCCGCGTAATTGATTTTGCCGCACTCAAGAGACTGAAAATAAAAAAGCCGTATGCGGTCACGGTAGACCTGGACCTGTACGACAGAGACCGGGAAGCTGAGCCGGAGGCAACGGCGGCAGATGCCACAGACCTTGACTCCAAGTCATTCATACAGGAAACGTGCGCCTTTCTCCGAAAGCACAAATGCCCGCTCGTAACGGTCTCGCTTTCCGCAGCCTACCAGAAAAGCCCCCAAAAAGCCTGGGGATACCTGAAGGCTTTCATGCAAAAATCCCCCAAAAACGCCCGCTGGCTTTTTACAAGCGGTAACTTCGGCGAGAGGGAGGAAAGCAATGAGGACCTGGTCGCGTTCGCCCGATGGAAAGAGAAGCCGGACTTGTATCAGGGCTACCAGTGCGGCTTCTACCGGGGGGCATACCTCTGGCTGAACGCGCCTCCCGCCATACAGGAGCTTTTTGTACGGAAGAATGTGACCGCGTATGACGCAGATGACAGCACGAGCGCCACAGTGCTACAGGCCATGCAAGACAAGCTTGCGATCGGGAAGGAGCTTGCCCCCTATTCGCAGAAAGAACAGCTTGAAGGGCTGCACCGGATAGCCTTAAAAGCCCTGACAGACTCCTTCTCTGGAAAGACGGTGCCCCCGCCCGATGCCCACTTTGCCTTTGACGATAAACACAGCCGTGGTATCGCCGTCCGCTACCGAACGGCAGAAAAAGACAGGGGCTGCCTTGCCCTCTACTCCGGGCTGGACTTCACGGCAGGGGACGCGGAGAAAGCCGCCGGATACGCCAGCGTGGAAGCCGCCCGCGACCCCCGCTACGACTACATCCGCCCCGAGGAACTGGCCAACCTGTTCATCAACATCTCGCTCTTTTCGTACTGGGAGGAGATGCAGGACTACGAAGACTTCATTCCCGGACTGGACTCCCTCCTGCTGGTCAACCCGGATGCAGAAAGCTCCGCCCAGAGGGAGACCCTGCTGCAGGCATCGCTTGCAATGGAGCGGGGCTACAGCAAGAAGGACTTCCTGCGACGACTGAGCCTAAAGGCAGGTCTGGACGCGGACGGCTACAAGAGCGGCGGCATCAAATTTTACAAGGCCAAGACCATCTCCTACACGGCCAAGGTCATTCAGTGAATGGCTGTCAATGGCAGCAGGATTTACCTTTTCCTGCAGATGAGCGACCGCCACTACATGAGCAGCCGCAACCGCAGGAACAGCCCCCTCCCCCCCTGGCCTTTTTGACCAAGGAGACGATTATGCCAGCTACAGCCAAGACCAGCAAAAGACTCACAATTATCGTACCAAGCATATCATCTCCTCCATAGTTCTTTCAATTTTATTTGGCTGCCCTGGGCTTGCGGAACAGGAAGTATACAAAGCAGGCCAGAACTGCGACCGCGATGACAAAGCCCGCGATATTGCCGCTTCCTGAGAACATGCTCCAGAACTGGTATACCACAAAGCCCACTACATAGGCAAGACCGCACTGCCAGCCTATCGCCGCCCATGTCCATTTGGGGCTGTTCATCTCGCGCTTTATGGCTCCTATTGCGGCAAAGCAGGGGGCGCAAAGCAGGTTGAAGATGAGGAATGACATTCCGGCAGGGTGGCTGAACGCCGCGGCAAGATTGCCCCATGTCTCCTCGCCGCCGTAAAGGATACCCATCGTGCCTACGATGTTCTCCTTGGCGACAAGTCCGGTGATTGACGCGACGGCCGCCTGCCAGTTGCCCCAGCCCAGGGGCGTGAAAATCCAGGCGATTAGGCCGCCGAGCTTGGCAAGGATGCTGGAGTCCATCTGATCCTCCTCCAACATTCCGAAGCCCGCGTCTGTCCAGCCAAAGAACGAGAGGAACCAGACGACTATCGTGGACAGAAGTATTATAGTACCTGCCTTCTTGATGAATGACCAGCCCCTCTCCCACATGGAGCGGAGCACGTTTGTGACCGTGGGCCAGTGGTAGGCGGGCAGCTCCATGACGAAGGGGGCTACATCTCCCATGAAGGGCTTTGTCTTCTTGAGTATGACACCTGAGCAGATGATTGCCGCTATGCCGATGAAGTATGCTGATGTCGCCACCCATGCAGAACCGCCGAAAATAGCCCCCGCGACAAGGGCAATGAAAGGCACCTTCGCGCCACAGGGGATGAAGGTCGTCGTCATAATCGTCATGCGGCGGTCACGCTCGCTCTCTATCGTGCGGCAGGCCATGATTCCGGGAACTCCGCAGCCTGTGCCGACAAGGACAGGGATGAAAGACTTGCCCGAAAGCCCGAAGCGGCGGAACACCCTGTCCAGTATGAAGGCTATACGTGCCATGTAGCCGCATGCCTCAAGGAATGCAAGGAAGATGAAAAGCACGAGCATCTGGGGAACAAAGCCCAAGACAGCACCAACACCGGCAACGATTCCGTCCAGTATAAGACCTTTGAGCCAGTCGGCACAGCCTGCCGCATCAAGACCGCCTTCTATCAAAGCCGGGATACTGGGAACCCAAACGCCGTAGTCAGCGGGATCAGGGCCTTCCTCACCGTATTTCTCGGCCATGCCTCGGGCTTCGCTGACAGCCTCGTCGGTAATCTCTATAGGGTCTGAGACCTCCATCGTCTCATCGTCCACGACTACGTAAGTGGCTTCTCCGTTCTCCACCGCCTCAAGGATTGCGGCGGTATCACCATATTCCTCGCTGGCTTCCTCATAAGCCGCTGTACCCATGCCAAACAGATGGAATCCGTCTCCGAACACCCCGTCGTTCACCCAGTCGGTGGCGGCTGTTCCTATCGTGACCATGGACACATAGTAGACCAGCCACATGACAACCGCGAAAATCGGCAGTGCTAGCCAGCGGTTGGTGACAACGCGGTCTATCTTGTCAGATGTGGAAAGCTTTCCGTGGCTCTTCTTGGTAACGCACTTCTTTATGATGGACTCAATGTACTTGTACCTCTCCGCCGTGATGATGGACTCAGCGTCATCATCAAGCTCCTTCTCGCATGACTTTATGTCATCCTCTATGTGGGCGAGCGTCTGGGCGGACACACCAAGGTCTTTTATGACCTTCTCATCACGCTCAAAGAGCTTGACCGAATACCATCGGTGCTGCTCGGCCGGAAGCTCATGTACGACAGCCTCCTCTATGTGGGCGAGAGCGTGCTCCACGCAGCCCTCAAAGCGGTGCTTGTACATCATGGGCTTCTTCTCTTTTGCCTTGCCCACGGCTATCTCCGCCGCTTCTATGCAGCCCGTACCCTTGAGGGCGGATATTTCGACCACCGGGCAGCCCAGTTCCTGTGACATGGCATCCACGTGAACCTTGTCGCCGTTCTTCTTGACGACATCCATCATGTTGACGGCGACCACCATCGGAATTCCAAGCTCGGCTAGCTGGGTGGTAAGATATAGGTTCCTCTCAAGGTTTGTTCCGTCCACGATATTCAGTATCGCATCAGGCCTCTCCTTAACCAGATAGTCGCGGGATACGACTTCTTCCAGTGTATACGGAGAGAGGGAGTATATGCCGGGAAGGTCTGTGATGACGACATCACCGTTATGCCCTTTGAGCTTGCCCTCTTTCTTTTCTACCGTGACACCCGGCCAGTTGCCCACAAACTGGTTGGCCCCGGTCAGGGCGTTGAACAAAGTGGTCTTTCCCGCGTTGGGGTTTCCTGCCAATGCTATCCTAATCATTTTTCTCTCCTTTCACCTACTGCCTGACCTGAATAAGCTCCGCGTCAGCCTTTCTAACAGAAAGCTCGTAGCCGCGCACGGTTATCTCAACGGGGTCGCCGAGAGGGGCGACCTTGCGCACATACAGCTCTGCCCCTTTGGTAATCCCCATGTCCATGATGCGGCGTTTCACCGCCCCCTCGCCAAGCAGCTTTTCGACTGTGACAGTCTGCCCGGTTTTAACTTCCCTAAGCGTCATATATTTCTCCTCACGATATGGCATTCTCACAAAATGCCTTATTTCTCAAATTAAATGATGATTTTCTGCGCCATCTCACGGCTTATGGCTACCCGGCTGTCCAATATCTGCACTATCAGGTTCCCGCCCAGCTTGGAGACGACCGACACCTGCGCCCCGGCGACAAAGCCCAGGTTCTCCAGAAAACGCCGGACTTCCTCGTTGCCGTTTATCTTTTTTATAAGGAACTGCTCCTCTGGATTAGCCATAGTCAAAGGCATTCTTGTTTCTCCGTTACATCTAAGCTTTCAATCACAAAGATTAGTGTATAACAACACAAATGTCAATAAACTCAGCTATAGTAAACATACATTAGTTTCACAATATTTTTCTAACAATGCGTAGATTAAAGCAACAATTGCGGCTTATATCGGGCTTCTTGTATAGGCTGTATTCAACCCCTTGCGTAGGCTATATCCAGACTCTTGCGTAGGCTATATCCAGACTCTTGCGTAGGCTATATCCAATCTCTTGCGTAGGCTATATCCAGGCTCAACCGCTAATCATACGGGCATTGCGAAGTGTCGCGTATGCACAGCCGTCTTCCTCATAGGAGTCAAACACGCCTACCACGCACATCATCCCCCCTTCCTCAGGGAAATCTTCTGGATACCGGCACTCTCCTTCAAGCTCAAACTCCATGCCCTGGGCGCAGCAAGCCGTCGCGTCCATGATAAGACAGGCATAATAACGCTTGTCCCTGATCTCATCATAGGAAGAATAAAACTGACCTGCCATCCTGATTGTCTTGCCTATGTATTTCTCCGGGGAAACCATCATGTTAAAGACCTCAGAGTAAACCATTGTGCTGGACAGGGCCGTAAGATCCACGTCTATTCCGTCAGCCTTTGATTCTATATGCAAAGGCTTTTGTTCTACAGGCGGAACAGGGACAGGCTCCGGCACAGGCTTTTTCTCCTGCTTCTCCGAGGCGGGCTGCTTGTCAGACTCTGCAATATCAGCGGCAGGCTGCTTGTCAGATTCCGCCATACCTGCGGCGAGAACCTCGCTTACCCCTGACGACTGGGCGGATGCCCTTGGCTTTACGGAAACCTTGCCTTGTGAGGCGGAATCCCTGCCACAAGACACAAGCATGGCAGACAATACAATAGAAGAAATCACAGAAAGAGCGACAAGCCTCATCCTTTTATCCTCCCTGACAGGAACTCTGCAAAACAGCAAAGCGCAAACGATGCCATGTCAACGGCCACCACAGTTGAACCGACAGGAGTTCCTGCCAGAATTGAAATTATCATTCCAGAAAGGGCGCAAATGACGGACAGAAGCGCAGAACATAATGTAACAGACTTAAAGCTCTTGAAAAGCCGCATGGCGGACAGGGCGGGAAAAATCACCAGGGCGGAAATCAGCAGGGAACCGACCAAATTCATCGCAAGCACGATTATGACAGCGATTATGACAGCCACCAGCAGGTTGTAGCCCCCTGCCCCCTTCATCGTCGCCCTGGCAAAGTCCTCGTCAAAAGTCACAGCGAAAATCTTGTTGTAAAACAGGATAAAAATAGCTATCACGGCCAATGACAGCCCAATGCAAAGCCAAACCTCTTTCTCTGTCAGCGTAAGTATAGACGTTGAGCCGAACAGGGTTGTACAGACATCGCCTGAGAGGTTGGATGACGTAGAAAAAATATTCATCAACAGGTATCCAAAGGCAAGAGCGCCTACCGAAATCATCGCTATGGCGGCATCTCCTTTTATCTTGGAATTCTGCCCCGCGCACAAAAGGAGTATTGCACAGACAACCGTAACAGGCAAAACCAGCAGCATGTCGTTGGACAGGTTAACGACGGCGGCGACAGACATTGCACCGAACGCGACATGGGAAAGCCCGTCACCGATGAAAGAAAAACGCTTTAGAACCAGGGTGACTCCCAAGAGGGAAGAACACAGGGCTATAAGCACACCGACTATCAGGGCATACCTGACAAAGGGGTACTGCATGTACATCATAAGCTTATCAAACATCCACAGCCTCCTCTCCCTCATGCTGCACAAAAAGCCTGCCTGTCTCGCTGGCCAAGTAATCAGGCTTGCTCCCAAAGAAAACCTTGTTCCCTATGTGAAGGATATGGCTTGCATATCTGATGGCAGCAGAAATATCATGGGAGACCATGATAATCGTAATTCCGCCACGGTTCAGCTCCTGTATAAGAGCATACATCTCAGCCGTTGCGTTTGGATCCAATCCAGAGACAGGCTCATCAAGGAGCAGGGCTTTTCTCGTCGCGCACAGTGCCCTTGCCAAAAGCACACGCTGCTGCTGTCCGCCTGAAAGCTCCCTGTAACACCGCCCCGCAAGGGAGGAGATTCCCATCCGGTCAATGTTCCGGGCAGCCATGGCCTTTTCTTCCCTGCTGTAAAAGGGTCTCAACCCACATCTTCCCTGGCAGCCGGAAAGGACGATTTCCCAGACAGACGCAGGAAAATCCTTCTGGACAATGGTTTGCTGAGGAAGATAACCAATCTCATTTTCCCTGAGCCCCTCATCGAATCTTACACTGCCGGAGACAGGCTGCTGCAAGCCGAGCAGGGTTCGCATAAGGGTACTTTTGCCGGAGCCGTTCTCCCCCACTATACAGAGGTAGTCGCCTGCGCCGACACAGAAATTCAAGCCTTCCAAAATAGCATGGGAATCATATCCGAGCGAAAGATTCTGGACTGTAATCAAGGCCAACTGCCGCCCCTCCCAGAACAAATATGAGAATTATTCTCAATAATAACGAATAGAGGGGCTTTTGTCAATCAAAGCATGTAAAAACGTATAAAAGCGTAGCCGACTCTACATTGAGAAGTCCTTGCCCAGGTATATGTCGCGGGCAAGGGGGGAATCCAGTATCTCCTGCTTGCTTCCGGCAATCATAACCTGCCCCTTGGAGATAATGATTGCCCTGTCAGTGATTTCAAGGGTATCGCGGACATTGTGGTCTGTGATGAGAACGCCTATCTTGCGTTCCGAGAGCATCTTGACAAGCTTCTTTATGTCAGCGACGGCGATGGGGTCTATGCCTGCGAAAGGCTCATCGAGAAGCAGGAACTTTGGTTCAATTGCAAGCGAGCGAGCTATCTCCGTCCGCCG
>JAFTEK010000155.1 GCA_017453705.1 Treponema sp. | reverse complement strand
GTGGAGAAAGCTGATTTACATGGAATGGAAGTTTGAAAAATTGTTGCAAGCAGCACAATTGCCCGGGACTTTTTAAACTGCTTCCCTTATCAGGGCCTCCAGCTCCATCCTGAACTCCCGGTCAGCGTCCACCTCATCTACGGTACGAACGAGCTTTCCCTTCTTGAATATTATCACCTTGCCTCCGCCCCCTGCAATTCCCAGGTCAGCATGCCTACCTTCACCCGGACCGTTCACGACACAGCCCATCACAGCAATAACAAGGGGTTTCTTTATGGCATACAATTCATTCTGCCACCGCTCAACAAAAGAATGTACATCAAAGCCAAGCCTTCCACAGCGGGGGCAGCTCACGATTGTAACACCTTCCTGCCTCAACCCGCACTCATGCAGAATCTCCCTGGCCGCCAATACTTCGTTCTCAGGACTTGAAGACAGGCTTACCCTTATTGTAGAACCAATCCCCTCTTTTAAAAGGTGGCTGAAAGCCAGAGTAGACTTGACAAGACCGGAAATAAGGGGACCTGCTTCCGTCACTCCTATATGGAGGGGGATATCACTCTGGCTGGCAAAGGCCTCATTTGCTTGTATTGTCTCCTGGACATCGCTGCTCTTCATGCTCACAACGACATTCCTAAAAGAAAGACTGTCAAATACCTCGGCTTCTCTCATTGCGGCTTTGGCCAAGGCACTCGCACGAGAAAGACGCTGACAGTCCACGGCATCAGCAAGATCCTTAGGTAAACTGCCTGAGTTCACGCCAATCCGTATTGCAACTCCCTTATCCAGACAGGCACTGGCAACAGCCTTGACACGATCAACGCTCCCGATATTGCCGGGGTTAATCCTTATAGCAGAGACCTCACCTTTAAGGCACTCAAGGGCAAGCCTATAGTCAAAGTGTATGTCAGCCACCAAGGGAACATCCGTCTGGGATGAAATGGCACAAAGCCCCTTTGCGCTCTCCATGTCAGGCACAGCAAAACGTATGATATCACAGCCCAAGGACTTGAGTGTGTTTATCTGGCGCAAGATTGAGTCAAGCCTGTCTTTGTCGGAGACAACATCAGCAATGCCCTCTTTCCACATTGTCTGGATTGTAACCGGGGACTTGCCGCCAACAAGGATTTCCCGTATACCATTATGACCGCCTATCTTGACGGCTCTTGTTTCCTTATACTTATTCATATATCAGCTTGCAAACAGAACAAAAAAACCGCCGGAACAAGATGTACCGGCGGCATGAAAACTAAGAATTATACACCAAATCAGACAATCATTCCGAAGACCATGCTGAACAGAGCGATGGTTTCACACAGACCAACGACCATGATGTAGTTGGTAAAGCCTTTTCCTGTCTCAGCCAAAGCATCAGAGCCTGCGGCTCCTGCCTTGCCCTGGGCAATCGCAGACATGCACATTGCAAGTCCACAGGCAAGTCCAAGTCCAAGATAGAAGAGCTGCTGTCCAACATCTACACCACCGACCTTGCCAATCATTGACTGCATGAGCAGGAATCCGTAGATGGTCTGCGTCAGCGGGGCACCAGCGAAAACGACGAGGAGAAATGGCGCGGGCTTGTTGTTAAGGTAGCACCTCTTCCAAGCTCCAATAGCTCCCTGTCCTGCGGTTCCAATTCCAATCGCACTTCCCATAGCTGCGATACCCATTACCAATCCTGCACCAAGAAAACCCCAGTTCATAATTACTCCTTATACGCAGTTTCCTGCGATTTTAACTTACAAATTTCTATTTCAAACAGCCCGCCTTTGGCAAGGCTGTAGAATCAATTCTACAGGAAACGCTGATTAATATAGGAAACATTAACCAGCATTTCCTGTCAGAGTTTCGTAACTCTTTATGTTACGAAACCTTTCATCGGTATCTAGCAGATCCTGCAACGCAAAGACCTTAACAGGACAGCCAAGCCACCCTACTTAACCTTATGCTCTGAGAAGGGGCGGTACTTAACTCCGCTCCAAGTCATGCCAAGGTGCTGAGAGAACTCCAGCGTGTTCAGACGCACACCATGAACAATGACTGAAAGCAGGTTCAGTATCATATTCAAGCCATGTCCAAACACCAGTAGAATCACTCCGAAAATAAACATGAAAAGCTTGCCAAACATCGGTCCTGCCATCTGGTTGACCGTCTCACTTATTGCAGCTCCGGCAAGGGCAACAGCCCACAGACGGATATAAGAGACGATATCGCTGAACTGGTTTACCACGCCCAGCAATACAGAAATGATGTTCTTGACGCTCTCCAAAACAGACTTTCCGACACTCCCCTCATAGTTAGCAAAGACAAAGTTCAGGAGAAATCCCAAACCGAGCACTCCCAGCGATATGAAGGGGAAGCTAGCCGGAAGCTCCATCATACCGCCGAATATCGGTATTGACTTGCCACCCGCAAGCGGATATTTCTCGCTGTCAACAACCATGTTCATGACAACATAGAACATACCCCATATCATAAAGAGAGAGCCCATATCACCAAAGAACTTGAGACTCTTGCGATCTGCTATCATACACTTAAGATGTGCGACAGACAGCTGTACAAGTGCCAGTGAGAAACAGAAAATCTTCTGGTTCGTATTGGCAACGTCCGAACCGCTCTTCGCCGCCGAGAAAGGTGCGAAAGAGAGATCCACCAAGGTCTTGGGAAGCTTGTCCGGTGCAATGCCAAACCATGAGCAGGTCATTATACCCCATACCATGGTACAGAAGCCCAGCAAGGTCACAAGAAAGCCCAGAGAACGTCCTCCCTTTTTGCTAGTCGCAAGCAAAGCAAGTCCCACGATTGCAATCAGCGCACCATAACAGGCATCGCCGAAAATCATCGCAAAGAAAATGCAGAAGAACAAAAGGAACCATGCCGAGATGTCAAACTCATGATAACCAGGTGTGACATCAAGGAAGTCCATCAGCGGATAAATTATGCTGACAAGCTTGTTGTTCTTAAGCTTGGTCGGAACCGGGTCATCATCTGCAGGATCAGCAGAGGCATAAGCCCAAGAGTTTGCCTTACACGCCGCAATAAAGTTAGGAATCAAGGCCACAGGAACATAACCTGTAAGCCATGCAAGCTTCGTAGAGGCGATACTGTCCATGACAGTCTCCGCCTTCTCTGCTTCTATCACTACTTCCGACTCCATCACCCTAGATGTCTCTCCAGCCGGTGATGGCACTTCCATTCACAGTGAATCTATTAATGTTGCGTCAGATTGTAGAAGCGGTTATAACCTTACTATCGCAGCACC